>JAIOPL010000006.1 GCA_021413925.1 Verrucomicrobiota bacterium | reverse complement strand
TCGACCTTGGTCCTTCGCCCATCGACCTTCGACCTTCGACCTTCGACCTTCGACCTTCGACCTTCGACCTTCGACCTTCGACCTTCGACCTTCGACCTTCGACCTTCGACCCTCGACCCTCGACCTTCGACCTTCGACCTTCGACCTTCAGATTGCTGATTGCTGATTGCTTGTTGGTGTGGGGTTGTTGGGCTGTTGGGAGAAAGGCGGAAGACTGCATTTTTTAAACCACGAAGGACACGAAGCACACGAAGGGATGCAAGAAGGAATCTTTTTAGGGGATTTTTAAACCACAGAGGACACAGCCGAGATACAAGAGGACGGAAACTAGTCTTTTAGACTGAAGGCTGAAGGCTGTTAGCGAAATACAGGCATGGTACCCAGCGCATCGCGCTGGGTTGGAGGCTGAGTGTGGGATCACTCTCGCAAGCTCGCTTGCAGAGGTGATCCATCCCTCAGCAAAGCTCCGAGTCACGGAGCCCATGCCCCTCTTTCCCCTCCTTTGGCTGCCTCCTTGGATTGCCCTTGGATCCCCCTTCGTGGTGAATAATCTGATCCCGCATTGCTTCAATCGCTCCGGCGATCCGATCCCTTGCGGGCTATGCGTCATCGCATAGGCTACGCCGTGCCTCCCCAGGCACTCGGCGTAGAGCTAAAAATCATCCCAGCTCCTATCTCCTAAGTCCCATGCTTCCCCTCGGGACCAAGGGCTCGCTGGTGAAAACTGCAGATTCCAGGTCTTTTTGTTCGGCTCCTTCCAAGCCCGCGACTCGACGCTCGACGCTCGACGCTCGACGCTCGACCTTCGACTTCTTTACCCGGTTTCATTGCAAAATCCGCGTTAAAAAACTGGCAATCACCATCATCACGGAGGCATTCTTTCTTGATGCGGGTTTTCTGGAACCCCCCTTCCAACGCGAAGAGGGTTTTTCGTAAAAACAGGCCGGCCCCCATCGGCATGACCCTGCCTGACCAAACCTTCAACAAACAACATTAACCAAACCATGCAAACCGCAACATTGGGCCGGACAGGCCTTGAAGTGAGCCGAATCGGATTCGGAGGCCTTTTCGTCGCCTCCTTTGCCGCCGAACTGGATGAGGCCAAGAAAGCCGTCGCCAGCGCTCTCGATATCGGCATCAACTACATCGACACCGCACCCGGTTACGGCAACAGCGAGGAGGTCCTCGGCAAGGCGCTCGAGGGGATCCAGAAGCCGGTCATCCTCTCCACGAAGCTGGGCGGGCGTCCGACCCCGTTTCTTCCGCAGGACAAAGCCAGCCTGCGCACCAGCGTGGAGGAGAGCCTCCGCCAGTTGGGCCGCGATTGCATTGACATCCTGATGATCCACGAGCCCGACCGCCCCGGCCAATACGACTGGTGGACGAACATAGTGAATGTCGAGGGACCTGTGCTGGAACTCCTTGACGAGTTGAAGGCCGAGGGGAAAATCCTTCACACCGGTCTCGGTGGAACCACGACCACCGAAATGGCGCACCTCTGCCGCAGCGGCAAATTCGACGTGCTGCTCACCGCCTACAACTACAGCCTGCTCTACCGCGAGGCCGCGCTCGAAGTGATCCCTGCCGCAAAGGCGGCGAACATGGGAATCATCGTCGGTTCCCCGCTCCAGCAGGGCGCCCTCTCCCGGCGCTATGATGAGCAGATCGCGTCCCCGGAGGCCTACTGGCTCTCGAAGATGCGCCGCGAGCAATTCCAGAAACTCTACGCGTTCTCCGACGAGTGCGGACTCTCGCTGCCGGAGCTCGGCATCCGTTTTCTCCTGAGCCATCCGGATATCCATTGCGTGCTCATGGGCGCGAAGTCCTCGGCCGAGGTGCAGCAAAATGCCGCCGCATCCGCCGCAGGTCCGCTGCCGGCCGACATTATCGCCCGCCTCGATGCGATCGCCGACATGGTGCCCTACCGCCCGTTTGGCGAGCCGTTCGGCCTCGGATGGTTCCTGGGAAGCCCGGCCAACTACAAGGGACAAGGCACCGCCTGAACCACCCGTGATGAACGGTGCATTCAAACCGGGACGCGCGAAGGCCATGAAGGGGTTGAAAAACAATGATCCTCGCTGATTTTCTCCCCGCGGAGCCGAACCTGCTGTGGTCCCTGGCCCGGCAGGTCGGCATCCGCCATGCCATCTGCAAGTGCGCGCCGGAACTCACCGGCATGAACCCGCCGTGGGATATCGAGTCCCTGCGGACGATTCAAAATCGTTTCGTCGAGGCCGGTTTCATGCTTTATGGGCTGGAGGGCGACCAGTTCGACATGTCGCGCATCAAGCTCGGGTTGCCCGGGCGCGATGAGGACATCGAGCGTTACCGGCAAATGTTGCGCAACATGGGCGAGCTTGGCATTCCGCTGCTCTGCTACAATTTCATGGCGGGCATCGGTTGGCACCGGACACGGACCGACCTGCCCTCCCGTGGCGGCGCGATGGTCACCGAGTTCAACCTCGACGATGTGCCGCCCACCGAGACCGGCCTCACGGCGGAGCAGGTGTGGGAGAACTACGAGTATTTCATCACGCGCGTTCTGCCGACCGCCGAGGCGGCGGGCGTGAAGATGGGGATGCACCCCGACGATCCGCCGTTGCCGCTCGTGCGCGGCATGGGACGCATCCTGTGCCAAGCGGAAGGCTTCGACCGCGCCCTCGCGTTGTCGGAGAGCCCCAGCCACGGCATCACGTTTTGCCAGGCGAACTTCAGGCTGATGGACGGCGAACTGGAACCGCTCGTGCGCCGCTGGGCGGACCGCATCGTGTTTGTCCACTTCCGCGATGTGCGCGGCACCGCCGAACGGTTCGAGGAGACATTCCACGACGACGGACCGACCGACATGCCGGCCATGTTGAAGTTGTATCACGACGCCGGTTTCACCGGTCCTGTCCGCGTGGACCATGTTCCCACGATGGCGGGCGAGGACAACTCCCAGCCGAGCTACGGCGCGCTCGGCCGCCTGTTCGCCACCGGCTACCTCAAAGGGGCCCTGCAGGCACTCAAGATTCCTTTCCAATGAAAAAGACACCCAAAAAGACACCCAAAAAGAAACCCAGCCTGCTTCAGCAGGAGGCGAAGATGATGAAACTCGAGAAGCTCATCGCCGAGCGCGAGTCCGTCTCGACAAAGCCGTTCCCCGTGCCGGTGAAGGAACTCCTCGGCCGCTATGAACAGATCTACACGGGGGCCATCAGCGATGTGCTCCGCGAATTCGCCCTGCTCGATCAGGCGTTGCCGGGATACATGCGGCCCCTGCGCGACAGCGATGTGGTGGCCGGCATCGCCTTCACCGTGAAGAGCGCGCCGAACGTGAAGATCACCGGCGAGATGACCTTCCGCACGGAGATGCTGGATGCGATGAATCCCGATTCGTTCGTGATGTGGGACACATCCCACGACGAGAAGGCGACCCTCTGGGGCGGCGTCATGACCGCGACGGCATACGGCAAGGGAGTCCGCGCCGCCTGCATCGACGGCGGCATCCGCGACACGAAGCAGATTCTGGAAAAGCCCTTCCCGCTCTACTACAAGCACCGCATCCCGAACGGCTCGCTCGGCCGCTGCCTCATCACGCACTACCAGATCCCGATCCAGATCGGTGATGTGCTCATCAAGCCCGGCGATGTCATTCTCGCCGATTGCGACGGCGTGGTCTGTGTGCCGCGCGACATCGCCTACGATGTGCTTCTGCGCGCCGAGGAGATCCTGGCCAACGAAAAGAAAATCTTCAGCTGGGTCGCCAAGGGCGAGACCATCCAGCAGATCACGAAAAAGGGAGGCTATTTTTGAGTTGGACCGGAAATATCCGTCCGCGAACGGCCCTGGAAATCGTCTCGTCGTGCTGGTTGGTCGGCGGCGAGACGCTTGAGCTTCCACTCTACGATTCCCCAATCCTCATCGCCGACAAGTCGGCACTCCCGTTATGAACGAAGACATGCTCCTGCACTCCCCCGCAGCCCGGCGGCTCTACCACGAGCACGCTGCCGGCCTGCCGATCATCGACTACCATTGCCATCTGGATCCCCAGCGGCTTGCCAGCGACGAGCCGTTTGAAAACATCACGCGGCTCTGGATCGCTCCCGATCAATACAAGCACCGCGCGATGCGTGTGGTCGGCGTGCCGGAAAAATACATCACCGGCGACGCCACCGACCGCGAGAAGTTCGACCGATGGGCGGCGACCGTGCCGCTCACGCTTGGTAATCCGCTCTTCGAATGGACGCAGCTCGAGTTGAAGCGCTACTTCGACATCGACGAACTGCTCACGCCCGAGAGCGCCGACCGCATCTGGGAGCGCTGCAACTCCGTGCGTCCCACGCCCCGGCAGCTCCTCGCCCGTTCCAATGTGGAACTGGTCTGCACCTCCAACCTGCCCGACGAGGAACTGCTGCCGCTCGGCCCGATGGTCATGCCCTCGCTGCGCGACGCTGAGAAGGTGGATGCCGCCCGTTTCGATGAATTCGAGAAGTGCGGCTGCCGGCTCTCCGATCACGGCGTGGACGATCCCCGTCAACTCGACCCGCTTCTGCCGCTGGCCCGCGAGTATGCGCGGCGCGGCTGGGCGATGCAGCTCCACCTCGGCGCTCAACGCGACACCAGTTCCCGGCTGCGCGCCATCGCCGGGCCGCGCGGCGGCTACGCCACGATCGGCAACACATGCGACATCCCCGCGCTCTGCCGGTTCCTGGACACGCTAGACAAGGAGGACGCACTCCCGCGGACGATCCTCTACCCGCTCAATCCCGCCGACTACGCCGCCATCGCGACGCTCACCGGTTCGTTCCCCGGCAAGCTCCAGTTCGGGCCGGCCTGGTGGTTCAACGACCACTCGCTCGGCATCCGGCAGCATCTCGAAGCGCTCGCCAGCTACGGCCTGCTCTCGACCTTCATCGGCATGACCACCGACTCGCGGTCGTTTCTTTCCATGTCCCGGCATGAATACTTCCGCCGGATTCTCTGCAACTTTCTCGCCGGATTGAGCGAGGATGAAACCCTGACCAGCGCGATGGTCCGCGGCATCTGCCACGACAACGCCCACGATTGGCTCCAACTCTAAAACCATGAACGACTCCTACTACCAAAACAAAACCGCCGTGGTGACTGGCGCAGGCGGCCTCATCGGCTCCGCGATCGCCAAGGAACTCCACCGCCTCGGCGCCAATGTCATCCTGCTGGGCCGCGACCGCGCCAAACTCGACGCCGTCGGCATTGGGCAGTCATTTAGTGTCGATGTCCTCGATGCTGCCGGACTCCGCGAGGTGGCCGATCAGATCGGCCCGGTCGACTTTCTCATCAACTCCGCCGGCGGCAACCAGGCCGACGCGACTCCGACGATGAACGAGTATTCGCCGGAAGATCCGCGCGGGTTCTTCGACCTCAACCCCGACCTCATGTTGGATGTGATCAAAATCAACACGCTCGGCACGATCATTCCGAGCCAGGTGTTCGGCCGCGAGATGGCCCGCCGTGGGCGCGGGGCGATCGTGAACTTCGCCTCGATGAATAGTTACCAGCCGCTGTCGCGCAACCTGGCCTACGGCGTTGCCAAGTCCGGCGTCGTCAACTTCACCCAATGGCTCGCCGGCTACCTCGGCAGCGCCGGCGTGCGTGTGAATGCGATCGCTCCCGGGTTTTTCGTGAACGAACGGAGCCGCAAGATCCTTATGACCGAGGACGGCGGCCTCTCCGCGCGCGGCCAGAGTGTCATGTCCCACACGCCCATGAAGCGCTTCGGCGAGGCGCACGAGTTGATCGGCTGCCTCCTGTGGCTGTTGGACGATGAGCGCGCCAGCTTCGTGACCGGTGTGACCGTGCCGGTGGACGGCGGCTTCCTCTCCGTCTCGGGCGTGTAATTCACAGTTCATGAAAACCCGTTTCTCCCCGGAAACACGCATCCTCCCTGCCAGGCGTAGTGGCTCCGGTCATTCCGGTGCTCTCCGCTGCCCTGACGGATGGTGCATTTTCGGGGTGTCGGCGTAAAAAACCGGTATCGTGGCTCCACCCACCGCCGCCCCCTTCGGAGCAGCTCCATCACGACCATGACCGCCCGCCCCTCCATCCCCCTCGAACGCCTCCGTTGGTGCATCCTGGGGTTGTTGTTCTTTTCCACGATCATCAACTATGTGGACCGGCAGGCGCTTTCCGTGTTGCTGCCGATCCTGCGTGGGGAACTCGGGCTGTCGAGTGCCGACTACGGAACCATCACCACGGCGTTCATGCTTGCGTACACCGTGGCGCAGGTCCCGTCCGGCATGTGGTTGGACAAGGTCGGCACGCGTGTCGGGTTCATGGTCTTCGTGGGTTTGTGGTCGGTGTCCGCCATCCTGCACGCCTTCACCCGTGGCGCGTTGAGTCTTGGAGTGTTCCGTTGCCTCCTGGGTTTCAGTGAGGCCGGCAACTGGCCTGCGGGCGGCAAGACCGTCTCGCTGTGGTTCCCGAAGGAACGCCGCGCCTTTGCCATGGCCGTCTTCGACAGCGGTTCGGCGGTCGGCGCGATCGTTGCGCCGCCGGTGGTGGCGCTCCTGGCCCTCAAGTTCGGCTGGCGCGCGGCCTTCATCGTGACAGGCGCCTTGGGGTTGGTCTGGCTGGCGGCCTGGTGGTGGATCTATCGCGAACCCTCCTCCCACCCCTGGCTATCCTCCGGGGACCGCGAACAAGTCATGCGCGAATGCGGCGGGCCACGCCCTGCGGCGGCATCCTTCGGCAGCGCCTGGAGGAAGATCAACGGCCAGCGGACGCTCTGGGGGCTTTTCGTCACCCGCCTCGTCGCCACACCCGTCTGGTGGTTCTATGTCTTCTGGCTGCCGGACTACCTCAGCAAGGGCCGGGGCTTTTCGCTCCAGGAAATCGGGTTTTTCGCCTGGATTCCGTATCTCACGGTGGACCTTGGAAAGATGGTTGGCGGAGCCTTGTCTGACCGCCTGATCGCCCGTGGCCGCGCGACCATCACTGCGCGCAAGTCCGTGATGGTCGGCGGTGCCCTGGCCATGATGGGCGGCCTCTTCGTCGTCAGCGCGCCGAATGCCGCCGCCGCCATCGCCTGGGCCAGTTTCGCGACTTTCGGCTTCGGAATGTGGAGCGCCAACATCCTAGCACTGCATGCCGATGCATTCACTTCCGAAACCATGGGAACGGCCCTGGGAGTCACCGGCACGGGGGCAAGCCTCGGCGGAGCGCTCTTCACCTTCGTGGTCGGCCAGATGGTCGACAAGAGCGGCTACGGCCCTGTCTTCTGGGCCGTCGGCGGCCTCGCCCTGCTCGCCTGTCTCATCCTCCTCTTAGGCGTCGGCCGTGTGGAGCGCCCCGAAACAACCCCGACATCCATCAACAACAAATGAAATCAAACATGATGAAAACAAACACGATGAAATCCCGAATGCAGGGAGCGGCCCTGCTACTGGCCGCAGCAGGTCGTTTTATCAAGGTGGCTCCGTGGGTAACGAGCCTGCCCGTGCTCTTATGCGCATTCGCAGGAACGGCCAAGGCGGAGACGGCGACCCCGCCGGCCAAGGGCATGGATCTGTATCTGCTCGTCGGCCAATCGAACATGGCCGGGCGTGGCAAGGTGGACGAGGAGAGCAAGCAGGTCCACTCCCGGGTCTTCATGCTCAACAAGGAGGGCCAATGGGTGCCGGCCACCGATCCGATGCACTTTGACAAACCCTCGGCCGGTGTCGGCCCGGGTCTCGCGTTTGGCAAGGCCATGGCGGAGTCGGCGCCGGAGGCCCGGATCGGGCTCATCCCCTGCGCCGTTGGGGGAACACCGCTCAAACTGTGGTCTCCGGGAGTGCAGGATCCAAATACAAAAGCGTTTCCTTACGACGATACGCTTCGTCGGGTTCAACTCGCGCTCAAGGATGGTTCGTTGAAGGGGATCATCTGGCATCAGGGCGAATCGGATCGGCCGGCCACCGATTTTTCGCGCAAGCAGTATGTCGCGAAGTTCACGGACTTCATCGCCCGGTTGCGCCAGGATCTGAATGCCCCGCAAGTGCCGTTTGTCGCGGGCGAACTGCCCCAACTCGATGAGAAGTTCCTCGAAGTCAACCAGCGGTTCAATGAACTGTTGCAGGGGCTTGGGTCAACCGTCTCCAACTATGCCTGCGTTTCGGCGAAGGATTTGACCGATGGGGGCGACAAGTTGCACCTGGACGCCAACTCCGCCCGCATCTTCGGTAAGCGCTACGCCGAGGCGATGCTTCGTTTGCTGAAGGGGCCCCAGACTGCTCCCGGCAACTGAACTGAACCACACGGAAAACCCGGAAAAAATAAGGGCTCTTCGCTATTTTGAGTGGGTAATTTGAGGAGGAATCCTGAACAGTCACCTCAACACCGGGCACCGGGGGGGGCTTAACGGGAAAGTGAAAGGTAGCGATGAGGAAATATCACCACGGAGCCCTTGGTCCCGAGGAGGATCCGAGGGGGCAAGAGTGAAGAGTAGTAACCGGCATGGGCTCTGCATCGCAGAGCAGGATTGCCTGTGGGCTCACCCTCGCAAGCTAGCTTGCAGATGAGCAGGGGAATGTTCCTCGCTGATAAAATCCGCCAACTTGGCATCATGACCATCCCTCATATTTCCTCCGCGCCTTGCGCCTCTGCGCGAGATAATTTCGACAGGACAGTAATGAATGTTCTTAATCAACCAAAACACTAAAGCACACCATGAACGCAAACCCCCTGAAACTGAAATCCCGCCTGCCGTTGCTGGGCCTGACACCGCAGCCTGACAAGGCGTTCGTGGAAATATTTCAAAAGATCGTCAAAGGCCGGCAATAGCAGATAATGGTCGCCATGAATACGACTCCATCGACCGCCGACACGACCCGCGACGCGCGCATGCGCTGGTGGCATGAGGCCCGCTTCGGCATGTTCGTCCACTGGGGGCTTTATTCCCAGTTGGGGCAATACGAATGGGCGATGAACCTCGACCGCATTCCGGTTTCGGAATACGAGCCGTTGGCTGATTCCTGGCAACCCAAGCCCGGCGCCGCCCGTGAATGGGCGGCCCTGGCTAAAGCGGCCGGCATGAAATACATGGTGCTCACCACCAAGCACCACGAGGGGTTCTGCCTCTGGGATACCCGGCAGACCGAGTATAACGCCGTGAAGCGCGGCCCGAAACGCGACCTGATCCGCGAATATGTCGAGGCCTGCCGCGAGTTCGGCCTCAAGGTCGGGTTCTACTATTCCCTCATGGACTGGCATCATCCCGACGGCCACGAGTGCCAGCGCGATGAGGCCGCCCGCCGCCGGTTTCTGGATTTCACCCAAGGGTGTCTGCGCGAGCTGATGTCGAATTACGGCGAGATCAGCATCCTCTGGTATGATGTCGGCTGGCCTCTGGACACGCCGGAACGCTGGGAGAGCGCAAGAATGAACGGCATGGTGCGCGATCTCCAGCCGGGCATCATCATCAACGACCGCGCGCTTTTGCCGGAGGATTTCACGACGCCGGAGGGGCATATCACAGCGGCTCCGGAAGGCCGCGCCTGGGAAGCCTGCATGTGCACGCATCCTGGTTGGGGCTGGCGGGACGCGCCCGCCGAGGACTGGGTCTCGGCCCGCAGCGTGATCGGCATGCTGGCCAAGTGTGCCGGCGGCGGCGGCAACCTGCTGCTCAACATCGGGCCGAAACCCGACGGCACTGTGGGCCCTCTGGCGGTTCAAACCCTGCGCCAGGTCGGCCACTGGCTGGAGCGTCACGGCGAGGCGGTTTACGCGGCCAGCGACCGCGTCGAGCGGCTGGGCAATGTGATGGATCCCAATGGCGACTGGACGCACAAAGGCAACACCTATTACCACTGGATCCGCTTCTGGCGGGGGGGCAACCACACTATCGGCCGGCTCCGCGGCGAACTGCTCCACGCCGAGATCGTCGCCACCGAGCAGCCCCTGCGCTTCACCCAGGAACGCGACCGCCTGATCCTCCACGACCTGCCGGCCACCTGTCCCGATCCCGTGGCGGCGATCGCGGTGCTGCGCCTCACCTTCCGGCAAGCGCCGGTGCAGGTCTGGCACGGCCTCGGATGCGAGTATATGGAGGGGTTCGAAGCAACCGACGAGGCGTGCTCCTCCTACCTCACAAGGTGGGAGGTGTCTGCCCCCGTGGCCCGGCCCGCCGCCGGTGTGACGGCCTGTGAGCCGCCTGCGGCGCAAACCGCGTGGACCGAGCTGGCCCAGGCGGACGGGTTCGTCAATGTGCACGACCGCTATCCCGAAGCCGATGGCGTCGTTTATCTCCGAACCCGCGTGCGGGCCGGGAAGACGGCGGCGTGGAATCTCCTGCTTGGCCACGATGGCGGAGTGCGGCTCTTCCTCGACGGCCGGCCCATCCATGCGGATCCCGAGCAGAAAAACCCGGCCATCCCGACACGCTCCCGGATCCCGGTGCAGCTTGCGGCGGGCGAGCACGAACTCATGGCAGCCTTCGACCTCAACAGCGGCCGGGGGTGGGGGATCTACCTGCGCTTCGCAGCGCCGGCGGGAACGACCAAGCCCGG
This sequence comes from Verrucomicrobiota bacterium, assembly GCA_021413925.1. Lineage (NCBI taxonomy): Bacteria > Pseudomonadati > Verrucomicrobiota > Verrucomicrobiota bacterium. The sequence goes on along the minus strand of JAIOPL010000006.1, from coordinate 226,610 downwards.
TGAAGTTCCGCAATTTCCCATCTGGTGAGACCGGACAGGACTCTTCCATGACGCGTTTACAGCAACTTTCACAGCCGGTGGCCATCGCGATGTGGGATTTCAGCTGGCTGCTGCGCCATCATCGCACGGGTGAATTCGAGGATTGGGATCGGGTGCTGGCCGGCCTCTGCGAACGCGGCTACAACGCCGTCCGGATCGATGCCTTCCCGCATCTTACGGCGGAACCGGTTGTCGGCACGCCAGCGCCGGAGGAGTATCTCTGCCGCAAGGAATTCCGGGGCGCCGATACCTGGGGAAACCGCTACTCAACGCGCATCCACCCGCGCGCGGCGCTGCTCGAGTTCCTAGGTCGCTGCCGCGCCCACGGCGTCGCTGTGGGACTGTCAACATGGTGGCTGGGGCACGGCATCGAGCGGCAGGATCCCCTGGCCGGGCCGGATGATTTCGTGCGCGCCTGGGACGAGTCGCTGCAGGTGATCGAGCGCCACGGCCTGATGGATGTGCTGCTTTATGTGGACATCCTCAACGAGTATCCCCGCTGGCATGGCTGGAACTGGTTTCATGAGCAGGTCCGGCAACGGGATCAGGCGGCGCAGAAGCCGGCCGATCCCGATCAGGCGCACATCTGGCAGGCGACCCAGACGACCGACAGTTCGGCGCGGCGGTTCTACCGCGACTTCGCCTCGGAGGTTCTGGAGCGGCTGAACGCCCGCTGGCCCGGCCTCGGGTTCTTCGCGTCGCTGAGCTACGACACGCAGCCCGAGGCGGAGCTCGATCTCGCGAAGTTCGGTGCGCTCGACTACCACGTCTGGATGACACACTGTCCCGGCTTCGGCGAAACCACCGGCTATTTCGACAGGATTCACCCGTTGGCCGAAGATTCGCATTTCGAGGAGTTCGTCGCCCGGCGCAACGCCTACTGGGCGGAGCACCGGGACGAGATGATCCGCTGGATGGACGGCCAGATCGGCGCCATCGCCGAGGCCGGGCGCCGGCATGGCATCCCCTGCGGGAATACCGAAGGCTGGGGGGAGATCAACCTGATCGACCACCCGTTCCTGGACTGGGACTGGGTCAAGGAATGCGGCAGCATCTGCGTGGACCTGGCCCTCAAGCACGGATACCGCTTCATCTGCACTTCGAACTTCACGCACCCGCAGTTCCCCGGTGTCTGGAATGATGTTGCGTGGCACCGCGAACTGACCAACCGCATTCGTGACGAGAGAGTGAACATCCAATGAACATCCATCCTCGTCTGCTGCCCCAGCCCCGATCCCTGACATCACGCGACGGCATCTTCCCTCTGCCCGCCGCCGGCGTGATCGGCATCGGTGACGCGAGCCTTTATCCGATCGCGACGGAACTGCAGTCCCTGTTCCCGGGGTTCGCCGTAAATGTGAGTTACCCGGGCAGTCACGACACCGTCTCCGTGGCCCTGCGCGATGGTCTGCATCGCGATGGCTACCGGCTCGGCATCACCCCTGCCGGCATCCGCATCGAGGCCGGCGCGGTCAGCGGCGCGTTTTACGCTGTCCAGACCCTGCGCCAGCTCGTGGAACAGGCGGTGGAGGGCGCGCTGCCCTGCTTGGAGATCGAGGACTGGCCGGACTTCGAGGACCGCGGCGTTTACTATGATGTGACCCGTGGCCGCGTGCCGAAACCGGACCAGCTTCTGCAACTGGCCGACCAGCTCAGCCGCTGCAAGATCAACCAGCTCCAGCTCTATATCGAGCACACCTTCGCGTTCCGGGGCCACCCGGAGATCGGCAAGGAGGCCTCGCCGCTGACGGCCGGGGATATCCTGAAACTCGACGCCCATTGCCGGGCGCGGCACATCGAGTTGGTGCCGTCGCTGGCCTCCTTCGGCCATCTCGCCACCGTGCTGCGGCACCCGCAATACCACCACATCGCCGAGGACCTGGGCGTGGGCAAATACATCGATCCGGACGCGTCGCCGGGCTTCGCGCTGCACGCCTGGACGCTTTCGCCGGCCAACCCGGAGAGCTATGCTTTTCTGGACAGTCTCTTTGCCGAGTTCCTGCCGCTCTTCACCAGCCAACGCTTCAACGCCTGCTGCGATGAAGTCTACGACCTCGGCTGGGGCCAGTCCTATGAACTCTGCAAACAGCGCGGCAAGGGGCGGGTCTATCTCGACCACATCGCGAAGGTCGCCGAGTTGGCTCGGAAATACGGCAAGCGGATGATGTTCTGGGGCGACATCATCCGGCATCACCCGGAGCTGGTTCCCGACATCCCCAAGGACCTGACCGTGCTCGATTGGGCCTACGGTCACAACCACAAGTTCGAGACCATCGCCGACTTCCAACGCGCCGGGCTGGAGTTCTACGCCTGCCCGGGCACCAACTCCTGGAACGCGCTCTTCCCCCGGCTTCCCGAGGCCTGCGCCAACATCGCCGGGTTCGCGGCCGCCGGCAGGAAGCATGGCGCCCGTGGGCTGCTCAACACCGACTGGGGCGACGGCGGCCATTACAACTTCATGGAATACTCCTGGCATGGCTATTTGTTCGGCGCCGAGCAGGCGTGGAACACCGGCGCCGATCAGGAGAGCTTCACCCGCCGCTTCGTGTCGCGGTTCATCGGCCGGGACGACGCCGACCTTGCATCGGCGCTGGACGAACTGGGCGAGATCTCATTCCGCTCCCTCGCCCATGGCAACAACAGCATCTGGCAGACGATATTCTTCGCCCTGCCGGACGATCCGGCCTTTTCCGAGGCCCAATCGACGGGCGGTATCATGGTCCGCGACGGCAAGATCGTCACGGGGTCCTTCCGGATCGATGCCGAAATGGGGCGTTCGGTCCTGCCCCGCGTGGAACACATCCGGGCCGTCTTTGCCGACCGCTGTGGCGCCCCCGGCGTTGACCCGCTCGGTGTGCTTCCTTACTGGCTCTTCGCCGCCGACACCATGGTTCTGGCGGCGCGCAAACTCGCCGCCTTCGGGCTGGGCGGGCAGGCCGACAAGGCGGAGCGCACCGCCATCACCAAGGCGATGCGCGATCTGCGCCGTCGCTTCGAGCGCCTGTGGCGGGCTCGCAACCGCCCCTCGGAAATCGGCGTCACCCTGGCGCGCTACGACCATGCCATCCGCGGCGTTTCCGTGCGCGCGGCCCTGATCGAGACGGGGCCGAACCGGGTGCGCCTCACGGTCACCAATTCCGGGGCGCGCCCGGCCTCGGGAGCCGTCACGCTGCGCGTCACCCCGGCGGAGTCCGTCCGGATAACCGGTGGCGCGGAGTTGAATTTTGCCCGTTTGCGGCCGGGATCCTCGCGGAGCGCGGAGTTCACCCTCGAGGTCAGCGGCCAACCGGCCATGGTCACGGTGAAGGCCTCCGGCTCCGGGGACGAGATCCACGGCGCTTCACTGACCCTCTACAGCGATCGTGACTGGACGATTCCCGCGCTGTCCGCCTGCCCGCCCGATCTTGCGGCGCTGCCCGCCATGCTGGCCGGTGCCGGGCCCCGCACGGCCCGGCTGGCCGACGGGCCGGTGGCGGAAGCGCGCGTGGCGCCGGCCGGCGACAAGCTGGCGGTGGTCGTCACCGTCCACGATGTCTCCGTGCGGCGGGGTGATCCGGTCTGGCGCGGTTCCTGTTTTGAGCTTTTCGGTTGTGCCGGAGCCGGCAAGGCGATCGGCCAGGTCTTCCTGGCGCCGCCGACCGCGGAAGCGCCCGCCGCCGCCTTCAAGCTGATGGATGGAGCGATCGTGCCGGCCCCGGAGATTGCCGTGGCGGGAGTCGCCACCGGGCCGGAAGGCTACACGCTGGCCGCCCTCGTGCCGCTGGCGCTCCTGGAGATTCCCATTGGGGCGAAGGAATTCCGGTTGGAAGGGGTGGCCACGGCGCAAACGGCGGGCCGGAGCGAGCATCGCCGCGCATCGCTCTTTTACGCCACGGACAACGCCTGCAGCGACAGCGCGGGATTCGGGATCATTCATGTCAGACCCTCCGGATCAGGAAGTATTTTATGAAGAGTAATCATCCGCATTTCACGCCGCCCTCGGCAGCCATTGAGCAACGGATCACCGGCATTCTCGCCAAGTTGACGCTGGAGGAGAAGATCGACCTACTGGGCGGCAAGGTGTGCGCCGCCCAAGAAGGCGGGACCCATGGCAACGAGAGGGCCGGAATCCCTGCGTTGCGCTTTGCCGACGCCTCGGTCGGAATTCACTGGTGGACCGACCGTTCGACGACCTATCCGGCCACCATCGCCCTGGCGGCGACCTGGGATCGCGACCTGGCCTACCGGGCCGGGGCGGCGCTCGGCCGCGACGCGCGGGCCCGCGGCGTCCATGTCGTGCTCGGACCCGGCGTGAACATTTACCGGTCGGCCCTCTGCGGCCGCAACTTTGAATACCTGGGAGAGGATCCCTGCCTGGCTTCAGCCGGCGGATGCGCCTTCATCCGGGGTCTGCAGGACCAGGGGGTGGCGGCCACGGTGAAGCATCTCGCCGTCAATTTCCAAGAGTATGACCGGCATCACACCAGCTCCGATGTGGACGAGCGCACGCTGCGCGAGGTCTATCTGCCCGCCTTTCAGGCGGCCGTCGAGGACGCAGGATCGGCCACGGTGATGGCCTCCTATAACCTCATCAACGGAGTCCATGCCTCGGAGCATGACTGGCTGATCCGGCAACTGCTCAAGGGTGAATGGGGTTTCGATGGGTTGTTGATGAGCGACTGGATCTCCACCTACAGCGCCGTCAATTCCGCCAATGCCGGGCTGGACCTGGAGATGCCGACGGCGCTCTGGCTGACGCGCGAACACCTCCTCCCCGCTGTGAGCAACGGGCTGGTGGATGTCCCGGTCATTGATGACAAGATCCGCCGGTTGTTGCGCCTGATGATCTGTTTCGGCTGGATGGATCACCCTCAGCAGGACGACTCGATTCCGCTGGAAGATCCGGCGACGGCGGCGGTCTCTTTGGAAATCGCAAGGCGCGGCTGTGTGCTGCTGAAAAACGAGGGCGGCCACCTTCCGCTCGAACCGGGCAAGGCGGGCAAGATCCTGCTGGTCGGCCCCCACGCCGCCCTCACGCCCGTCGGCGGCGGGGGCTCCGCCCTCAACAACTCCTGGCGCCGGATCAGCATCCTCGACGGCATGCGCCAAATCTACGGCGAGGAGAATGTCGCCCATGTCACGGGGATTCAGCCCGACGACAGCGCCGCGGCTTTCAAATCCTCGCGCTTCCTGACCCCGGAAGGCGAACCCGGCCTGAAGGCCGAGTATTTCAACGGCTTGAGCTGGCTGGGAGAGCCTGTGCTCACCCGGATCGAACCGCGGTTGGAGCAGCGCTGGGGCACCGGGCCGATAGCCGATGATATCGATGCCGGCGCCTTCACGGTGCGCTGGACAGGGATCGTCCGTCCGGAGCGGACCGGGCCGCATGTCTTCTACCAGTGGTTCGACGGTTTCTTCCGGGTCAGCGTCGACGGGCAGGCGCTCTTCGACATCATGGACGGGGCAAACATCAATCCGGCCAAGGTCATCCTCCACCTCGAGGCGGGACGCGATTATCCGATCGAAGTCCTCTACCGCCGGATGCGGCAGGGCAACGGTGCGGCGGTGGGCTGGGCGTTCCACTCGGGCGAGGTCTTCCGTGCGGAGGCGCTGAGTCTGGCGCGCGAGGCCGGGCATGTCATTTTCTGCGGCGGCTTTTCCGAGATCACCGAGGGGGAAAGCTTCGACCGGCCGTTTGCCATGCCGGAGGATCATGAATCGCTCCTGCTGGACCTGGTGGACCTGCGGAAGGATGTGACCGTCGTGCTGACGGCGGGTGGCAATGTGGATATGCGGCGCTGGATCGAGCGGGTTCCGGCGATCCTGCATGCCTGGTATCCGGGGCAGGAAGGCGGCACCGCCGTGGCGGAGATCCTGGCCGGACTGGTGAACCCCTCCGGGCGGCTTCCCGCCACCTTCGAGCGGGTGCCCGAGGATCGCTCCTCCTTCGGCTGTTACCACGATGCGGACGGCGACAAGCGCGTCTTGCTGAGCGATGGCGTCTTTACCGGTTACCGCCACCATGATCGCACGGGCGTGGCGCCGCTTTTCCCGTTCGGCTTCGGGCTCAGTTACACCACCTTTGCCTACGAAAACCTGGTGCTCCCGGAGCAGGTGACCGACGGCCAACCCTTGACCGTGCGCTTCGATGTGGTGAACACCGGGGGGCGCGCCGGCATCGAGACCGCGCAGCTTTATCTCGGCGATGTGGCGGCCTCCGTGCCCCGGCCGCTGAAGGAGTTGAAGGGGTTTGCAACCGTGTCCCTGGAACCGGGCGAACGCCGGACGCTGGAGATCGTCCTGACCAAGCGCGATCTTCAATTTTTCTGCCCCAGTCGCCGCACCTGGGTGGCCGAACCGGGCGAGTTCACCGTCCAGGTCGGGGCCTCGGCCGCGGATATTCGGCTGACGGGACGGTTTCAATACCTGGAACTAGAAAGAGGAACCAAGTAGAACGAAGAAACCGAACATGCGACCCAATTTCGTCATCATCATGTGTGACCAGCAGCTCCGGTATCTCGACCGCGTCCAGGATTCCCTCCGCGGCGATTGCTGGGCGGGGCGCCCTTGGCGGACCAACCCGCCGATCCACTTCACCATCGCTTGAACACGCCGAAACACAGCCGGACCTGCCGATCATGACACAGGGAGCAGTCATGGAGAAAGCCATCCGGCGCGGTCCGGCCGGGACCCCGGCGGCAAGGCCGTTTCACATCATGACGAAGCCGATCGGGCCGATCTGCAATCTCGATTGCGAATACTGCTTCTACCTCGAGAAGGAAAAACTTTTCCCCTCCAACGAGAATTTCAAGATGGGGGACGATGTCCTGGAGGCTTACATCTCCGGGTATATCGCCTCGCAGAACACGCCGGAGGTGACCTTCGCCTGGCAGGGCGGGGAGCCGACGCTGCTCGGGCTCGATTATTTCCGCCGCATCGTGGGGCTGCAAAAAAAGCACGGGGGCGGAAGGGTCATCCGCAACGCGATCCAGACCAACGGAACCCTTCTCGACGACGACTGGTGCGCCTTTCTGAAGACCGAGGGTTTTCTGGTCGGCCTGAGCGTGGACGGCCCGGCGCACCTGCACGATGTCTACCGTGTGGACAAGAAAAAGCGGCCCACATTCAAGCTCGTCATGAACGGCCTGCGCCTTTTGAAAAAACACGGTGTGGAATTCAACACGCTCACCGTGGTCAACGCCAGCAACTCGAAGCATCCGCTGGAGGTGTACCGTTTCCTCAAGGAGATCGGCAGCGGGTTCATCCAGTTCATCCCGCTGGTCGAGCGGAAGGCGGATGCGCTGGCGTCCGAGGCGGGACTCGATCTGGGCGCGCCGACGGACGGCGCCGTGGCCGGGTCGCCGGTCACTTCGTGGAGCGTTCCATCCCGCCGTTACGGCGAGTTCCTCTGCGCGATCTTCGACGAATGGGTGCGCCGCGATGTGGGAAAGGTCTTCGTGCAGATCTTCGATGTGACGCTCGGGAACTGGGTCGGGGCGGGATCGGGCCTGTGCGTTTTTTCCGAGAAATGCGGATCCGCGCTCGCCTTGGAGCACAACGGCGACCTCTACTCGTGCGACCATTATGTTTACCCGCAATACAGGCTCGGCAACCTGCTCAACCGCTCCCTCGGGGAGATGGTGAATTCGCCGCAGCAGATCAAATTCGGCAACGACAAATCCGACACCCTTCCGCGCTATTGCCGCGAGTGCGAAGTGCGCTTCGCGTGTCACGGCGAGTGTCCGAAACACCGCTTCATCAGCACCCCGGACGGCGAGCCCGGGCTCAACTACCTCTGCGCCTCCTATAAACTGTTCTTCAACCATGTCGCCCCGCACATGAACACCATGGGGGAGTTGCTCCGGAGGCGCCGACCACCGGCCCAAATCATGGAAATCCTCGCACGATACGACTCGTCAAAGGCCGCCGATCGCGCGTAAATGAACCTTCAACCTGAACTCGGAAAGCACACCATGAACACAAAACCCCTGAAACTGAAATCCCGCCTGCTTGGGCTTGCCTTGACCCTGCTGGCGGGGGTCGCAACGCTGGGCGCGGCGGAACCGGCCGCCAAGCCGTCGGCACCCGATGTGAAGATCGATTTCACCGACAAGGGGGAACTCTCCATCACACTCGATGGCCAGGTGATCAGCCAGCCCACCAAGACGCTCGAACCTACCGTTCGCTTCCGCGATCCGGAAGCCAAGCTGTCGATCTGGGGGGCTGATGACAAGACCTACCCGGTGGACAAGGCCGATCTCAAACCGCAGAGCACCTCGTATGACGCGGCCAAGCGTCAATTGACCCAGACATTCGCCTGGGGTGAGGTCGTCCGGACCTATCAAGTGGTTCCCGAAGGGGTGAATATCGAGGTGACGGTGCGGAACAACTCGTCCAAGACACTCGCCCAATTCGATCAACGGCTCTTCACCCTGAAGATGCCGGGAAACACCGGTCCGGCGACCACCACCGAAGCGCTCTATTTCGGGCAGGCTGCACCCGCTGCAAAAGGTGACACGCTGAGCGGCCCGGTCGCACTTCCTCTGGTGGGGGAGGCGGGTTACTCCGATGGTCGCGGCAAGGACTCGCGGGCCGTTGTGGCGACGACTCCCGAGACCAAGAAGCATCTGAAGCTCAACTGGGAGACCGACACATGGGTCGAACCGTGGAACCGAAAGGAAAGGGCCAAAAAGAAACTTACCGGCTACGCGGTGAATGATCCGGTGGCCATGGACCTGGCGCTCCGCCAACTGGAAGAGGAGCGCGCCGAAAAGGGTGAGACCTGGTGGCTGACCCTGAGCGTCGGCGGCGACCGCCAGCTCTATCACGACCGCTACGCCTCGCGCCCGATCGCCCCCGGCGGCAGCGACACCTACACGGTCTGGCTGCGCTTCGGCAATGCCAGCGATCCGATGGCCCCGGCCAAGGAGGCGCTCCAAGGCTATGCCAAGGCGCACCCGATGCTCTTCAAGTGGGATGACCGCCGCCCGATCATTCCGACGATGATCGGGGACAAATTCCCGTACCATGAACCGGAGGGGCCGGAGTTGAAGAAGCCGGCGGTCGGCCCCCGCGCGGAAGAGGTGCGCAAACTGATGCTTGATCATGCCGACCAGTTGATCGCCCAGATGAAGAAGGTCAACGCCCAGGGCGTGATCGTCTGGAACATCGAGGGGAACGGACCTTCTTACCTTCAGTATGTCGGCGATCCGCACATGGTCGAATACATGTGCCCCGAGGCGGACGCGGTCGCGGACGAGTTTTTCAAAAAGATCCGCGATGCCGGGTTCAAGGTGGGCGTCTGCCTGCGGCCCTCGGTGATCGCGGTGAAGGAGCAAAAGAACGCTGAGTTTGCTGACAAGCACGATCTCAAGAACCCATTTGTGTTTTTCCACGATTACCCGCATCCCAAGCGACCCCCGGCGGACATCCTGGCCGAGAAAGTGGAATACGCGAAGAAGCGTTGGGGTTGCACCCTGTTCTATGTGGATACCAACGACGGGGCGGGATTCTGGCCCAATACCGACGAGGAAAAGGCCGCCTGGCCGAAGGAAAAAGATGGCAAGCTGAAGTGGTATCACGAACTGCTCAACGAGGATGTCTGGGCCGAGGTGCTCAGGCGGCATCCCGATGTGCTCTTCACCATCGAGCATACGCCGCTCATCCAATACACGGTCAGTGCCCCGTATGATGAATGGCAAACTCCCCGTGACGGCACTCCGCCGGTGGTCCGTGCCACCTGGCCGGATGCCTTCAAGTGTCTGGTCATCAAGGAGCCGAAAGACCACTGGAAAGTGGCGGCGAGGGTCGAGAAGGGCGATGTGCTCGCAGGCCAGGGTGAATCTTTGGAACTCCTGAGCATGCTGGGCGACCTCCTGAAAGCCGGGCCGCCCAAGGAACTCGCCGGCATGACGCCAGAGCAGGTGCTTGCGGTCGCCACCGATCCCGCGGCTGCGGAACCGATGCGTTTCTTCGCCGCGAAGCAGTTGTGCGCGGGCGAACCGGACGCCGCCGTCATCGAGAAGCTGCTGAAAGGCAAAGACCCTCTCGTGCAACTGCTCGCCATGGAGTCGCTCAAGACCCGCGATCAGATCAAGGCGCAACTTCCCATTCTGACAAAGCTTAAGGGCGGCCAGTATGGATTCTTCGGCGGACCGCTCCGTGATGCGGTCAAGCGGGGCGGCCCGGAGGTTCTTGGCGATCTGGTCGACTTCGCCCGCAGCACCCCGGCGTCTTTTACAGGCATTATGGAAATGTTATCCGTGACGCCCGGCAACGCCGCCACTCAGCAGTTGGTGACCCTGATGACCGACACCACCCTCCCGGATCCTCAGCGTCTCAAAGCCGCAGGGGTCTTGGGCTGGCGCAAGGATGCGACCAAGGAGCAAAAGGACGCGGCCCTGGCGTATCTCCTGCCAAAGCTCAACGAAGCGAAAGGCCGCTCCGGCGTGGCTGAGATCATTCAACAGCGTTATTCCTACCCGCATGGACTCTGGCACAATGATCCGCGCGTCCTCGAGGCAGCCAAGGCCGCGCTTGCCGCCGAGCAGGCTCAGCCGGAGCCTGACAAGGCACTCATCGCCGTGCTCGAAAAGATCATCAAAGGCCAGCATTAGGCCGCCGATCGGGTGTAAATGATCCTTCAGCCTGAACTCGGAAAGCACACCATGGACACAAAACCCCTGAAACTGAAATCCCGCCTGCTTGGGCTTGCCCTGACCCTGCTGGCGGGGGTCGCAACGCTGGTCGCGGCGGAACCGGCCGCCAAGCCGACGGCACCCGATGTGAAGATCGATTTCACCGACAAGGGGGAACTCTCCATCACACTCGACGGCCAGGTGATCAGCCAGCCCACCAAGTCGCTCGACCCTACCGTTCGCTTCCGCGATCCGGAAGCCAAGCTGTCGATCTGGGGGGCTGATGACAAGACCTACCCGGTGGACAAGGCCGATCTCAAACTGCAGAGCACCTCGTATGATGCGGCCAAGCGGCAATTGACCCAGACATTCGCCTGGGGTGAGGTCGTCCGGACCTATCAAGTGGTTCCCGAAGGGGTGAATATCGAGGTGACGGTGCGGAATACCTCACCCAAGACACTCGCCCAATTCGATCAACGGCTCTTCACCCTGAAGATGCCGGGCAACACCGGTCCGGCGACCACCACCGAAGCGGTCTTTTTTGGTCAGGCTGCACCCGCTGCAAAAGGCGACACGCTGAGCGGCCCGGTCGCCCTGCCACTGGTGGGGCAGGCAGGTTACTCCGATGGTCGCGGCAAGGACTCGCGGGCCGTTGTGGCGACGACTCCCGAGACCAAGCGGCAACTGAAACTGAGCTGGGAGACCGACACATGGGTCGAGCCTTGGAACCGCAAGGATGCGGCCAAAAAGAAACTTACCGGCTACGCGGTGAATGATCCGGTGGCCATGGATCTGGCGCTCCGCCAACTCGAAGAGGAGCGCGCCGAAAAGGGTGAGACCTGGTGGCTGACCCTGAGCGTCGGCGGCGACCGCCTGCTCTATCACGACCGCTATGCCTCGCGCCCGATCGCTCCAGGCGGAAGCGACACCTACACGGTCTGGCTGCGCTTCGGCAATGCCAGCGATCCGCTCGCCCCGGCCAAGGAGGCGCTCCAAGGCTACGCCAAGGCTCACCCGATGCTCTTCAAGTGGGATGATCGGCGGCCGATCGTCGCCACCATGATTGGAGACAAATTCCCGTTCCATGAACCGGAGGGTCTGGAGTTGAAGAAGCCAGCGGTCGGCCCACGCGCCGAGGAGATTCGCAAACTGATGCTTGATCACGCCGACCGGTTGATCGCCCAGATGAAGAAGATCAACGCCCAGGGGATGATCGTCTGGAACATCGAGGGTGATGTGCCGCCTTACCTCAAGTATGCGGGCGACCCGCACATGGTCGAATCCATGTGCCCCGAGGCGGATGCTGTCGCGGACGAGTTTTTCAAGAAATTTCGCGACGCCGGGTTCAAGGTGGGCGTCTGCCTGCGGCCCTCGGTGATCGCGGTCAAGGAGGAAAAGGACGCCGCTTTTTCCGATCAGCAGAATCTGAAGAGCAAATTTTCGTATTTCCACGATTACCCGCATCCCAAGCGACCCCCGGCGGACATCCTCAGCGAGAAGGTGGAATACGCGAAGAAACGGTGGGGTTGCAACCTGTTCTATGTGGACACCAACGACGGGGCGGGGTTCTGGCCCAAGACCGATGAGGAGAAGGCCGCCTGGCCGAAGAATGCCGACGGCACTCCGAAGTGGTATCACGCGCTGCTCAACGAGGATGTGTGGGCCGAGGTGCTCAGGCGGCATCCCGATGTGCTGTTCACGATCGAACACACGCCGCTGATCCAATACACGGTCAACGCTCCCTTCGACGGTCTGAGCGGACCGCTTGACGGCACACCACCGGTGGTCAAGGCGACCTGGCCCGATGCCTTCAAATGCCTCACCACGATTGGCGGCGGAGCGCTCAAGGATTTCTGGCGCTGGGTGGAACAGGCAAGGAATGGCGACATCATACTATGCGGGGGCGGGGAGGAGTTCATTGAAAGGGCTGTCGCCGTGAGCACGATGCTGCAAGCCGGGCCGCCGAAGGAACTCGACGGCATGACGCCGGAGCAGTTGCTTGCGGTCGCCCTCGATCCCGCAGCCGCGGAACCGATGCGCTTCTTCGCCGCCAAACAGGTGTGCGAGGGCAAGCCTGATGCCGCCTCGATCGACAAGCTGTTGGCGGCCAAGGGCAATCTTGTGCCGATGCTCGCTCTCGACTCCCTGACCACGCCGGAGAGTGTCGCGGCGCATGTGGGTCAGTTCACCCGCCTGCCGAAGTATGTTCCACAATATGGCCCATGGACGGCTCCTGTGAGCGGTGCCATGCGCCGTGGCGGTCCGGCCGCCGTGAGCGCGCTGGTCGAGCATATCAAGAAGACTCCTGCCGACGCCCGTGTGGGAATCGACATCCTGTTCGACACTCCGGGAAAAAATGCCGACGAGGCGCTGCTTGCGATCATGAACGACGCAACACTTCCGGATGAGCAACGCTTCCAGGCCGCCGGTCTTCTCGGGTGGCGCACAAATGCCGGGGTGCCGGCCAAGGATGCGGTGCTGGCGTATCTCCTCCCGTTGCTGAACGATGCCAAGATGCGCCGGGGTGCGGCAACCGCTCTTCACCCGAGATATGTCTACCAGCACGGCCTCTGGTGGAAGGAGCCGCGCGTCCTTGAGGCCGCCAAGGCCGCGCTGGCCGCCGAGCAGGCGCAGCCGGAGCCTGACAAGGCATTCATTGCCGTGCTCGAAAAGATCGTCAAAGGCCAGCCATAGGGCTTGGCTAAAACTTCAATCAGGATGCGAAAGAAAAACACCAGTGTTCAGAAACCGCAAGCGGCAGGCCGGTCGGTACCGGACACGCTGCCGGCCGATTTTCTGGTTCTGGCCTGGATCGGGCCGGGCGGCGACCAGATCACGCCGAAGACCATGGGGGATCTGGCCGCAGGCGGTTTCAACGCCTCGCTCTCGGAACTTTCGCCCGGCAGGATGCTCGGGCAACTCGACATCGCGCAGGCCGCCGGAGTGCGGATCATCATGGGCTGCCCCGGCATGCGGGTCGGGGAGGGCGAGGTCACCGACGATTGGAAGGCGCGGATGAAGGCGGTCATCGAAGAGGTGCGGCACCATCCCGCGCTGCTGGGCTATTACATCTCGGACGAACCGAAGATCAACCTGATGGAGGATATCGCCAAGGCCTTCGCTTTTTTCCGCGAGCATGATCCGGAACATCTCTGCTACTGCAACCACTGGACCACCAACATGAGCTGGTCCGGTTACTGCAGTTACGAGGAGATGTGGGATCACTTCGGGGAGACCTGCGCCCCGGAATTCGTCAGCTCGGATTACTACCCCTTCAGCATTGTCTCCGAGGAGGAGTGGTTGGCCAACCGCGACAGCAATCCCTACTACTATCCCCGCCACAAGGCCCGCCTTGCGGTTCAGTTCTTCGAGATGCTCGATGTGCTGCGCCAGTATTCCCGAAGCTGGCAGGTGCCTCTCTGGATGTGCAACTACGGCACTTACCAGTATTCGCGGGAGACACGCGACGGCGAAATGCTCTTTCAGGTGATGGTGAACCTGGCTTACGGCGCGCGCGGCATCCAATACTTCACCTACTCCTACAACAACATGATGATCGATCCGCCGGATTGGACGCCCAATGAGAATTGGCAGGCCGCCCGCCGGATCAACCGCGTGTTGCAGGCCTGGGGGCCTACCTTGATGACGCTGCGCAGCATCGGGGTCTACCACTATCCGCCCAACCTCACCGGCACACGGTCGCTTGACCAGTGCATCCTCGGCAATCCCAGCGATCTCTTTGCCCGTGGCGACGCCGTCGTGGTGGGTCAGTTTGTGGACGACAGCGGTTGGGAATACGCCCTCATCGTCAACCGCACCCCTTTCGAGCCCTCGCACACCGCATTCCACTTCGGCACGGACAGTGCGGTGGAGGAGTTGAGTCCTGACTCGGGGCAGTGGGTCAATCCCAATCCCTACGGCCGATTCGATCCGCGAAAGATGCCCCTGGACTTCCAGCCCGGCCAGGGCCGCCTCTTCCGCTACAAACGCGAAATCCGTATCACCTGAAAACAGGAAGTTATCGACACGAAATAATCATCACTGCAAGATCCGTAGCCGTTGCCGACGCGCGGCATCGATTGTCTCACGGAATCCGAATCCAAAACCCAAAAAATCACAGCATAAAACATGAAAGCCGTCGTTGTTCAAAAAGCCGGGGAAATTGCCGTTCTCGATCTGCCCGAACCCCCGATGGGTGATTACGAAGCCCGCTGCGAGATCCTTTGCGGATCAGTCTGCGCGGGCACGGACACCCATCTCGTCCAGGGTCATCCCCCTTTCTGTTATTGGTTGAGCATGCCTTTCATCCTGGGACACGAGAGTGTCGGACGCGTCGTGGAAACGGGAGCCAAGGTTCGCCATCTCAAGGCGGGGGATGTGATCACCCGCGTCGGATGCCCGGCAACCGGCGGGGTGACAAACGGGTGGGGTGGTTTTGCCGAGATGGGAATTGCCACGGATTGGCGCGCCATGAAGGAGGACGGACTGGACGGATGGCAGGATAAAACGGTCCAGCAAGTCCTTCCGGAGGATGTGTCCCCGGCGGTCGGGACGCTTTTCATCACATGGCGCGAGACGCTGAGCTATCTGACACGCATGGGAGTTCGCAAGGAGAGCTCCGTTCTCATCCTCGGATCCGGCGGGAACGGACTCGCGTTCGCCTCGCACGCCATCAATCTCGGCGCCACACGGGTCGCCATGCTTGGGGCCGCCAACCGTGAATCCGATGCCAAACTCGCCGGTGTCACCCACTATGTCGACTACCGCGCGGAAAACCCCTGGGCGCAGGTCATGGAGGCATCGCCCGAAGGCTTCGATTTCGTCATCGATGCCCTTGGCAAGGCCGATCTGGTCTCTTCCGGTCAGGGTTGTCTCAAGGAGGGAGGCACCATCGGGATCTACGGCTTGGATGAGGCCGGTAAAATCCATCTCACTCCCGGCAAGACATTCACCTTCTACGGGGGTGGATACGATGAGGCGGAAGCCCATGAGGCCGTGCTCGCCCATTTCCGCGCCGGGCGCCTGAAACCCGAAGTCTGGACCGATGCCAGCAAGACATTTTCATTGGATAACATCGCCGAGGCCTTCACCGCGCTGGCCAACCGCGAACTCATCAAGCCACTCGTCAAGATCGCCAAAGCCTAGCGCAGGGTGGGGGGCTTTCGCGACGAGAGCCTCCAATCCATCCGGTAATCGGGCACGATTCTCGATTCATGAGCCGATCCAAACCGAACATCCTCTTCATCCTTTCCGACCAGCACCGGCGGGATGCCGCCGGCTGTTACGGGCATCCCGTCGTGAAGACTCCGAACCTCGACCGGCTTGCGGCCTCGGGGACGCGGTTCACGCGCACCTACGCCGAGGCGCCTATCTGCGGGCCCTCCCGGTCGGCGCTCATCACCGGCCGGCATGTGCACAACTGCGGGGCATACACCCACAGGCACATGGGCGAGGACATGGGGCTGCCGACCATGGCGAGCATCTTCCGCGAGGCAGGCTATGTCACCGGCGCCTTCGGCAAGGTCCATGCCGCCGGCGAATCCGATACCAACGACATCGGCTTCGACGAGCGTGCCCTAGAGATCTACACGCCGATGCAGAGCGACTACCAGCGCACCGTCGGGCTGGAGAAGTTTTGGGAGTATTGCAGCTACCTACCGCATTATAAGCCGCACCCCGATGCCAAGGAGCGGAATGGTTACAATCCGAAAAATGAACCGATCCAGCTGGAGGAGGAGTTCATTCTCGACCGGCTTACCGCCGAGCGCTCGATCGAGTTTTTGAAGCAGCACAGGGAAGAGCCCTTTTTTCTTTGGGTCGGATTGGAAAAACCGCACAACGAGATGTATGCGCCCAAGCGCTTCCACGACATGTATGATCCGGCCCGCATCGAGTTGCCCGGCAATCTCTACAACAGCCGCGACCGCCTGCCGGACACCATCTACGACAATCCGATCTTCCCGATCAACACGCCGGGCACCTACACCGACGACGAGATCCGCAATTGCATGGCAGCCTACTTTGCCAATGTGAGCTACATGGACGAGCAGCTCGGCCGCATTCTGGACGCGCTGAAGGAGCAGGGACTCGACGAAAACACCATCGTCGTCTATGCCAGCGACCACGGCGAGAACCTCTTCAGTCACCAAATGGTGCAGAAGCAGTGCTTCTTTGAAACCGCTGTGGGAGTGCCCATGATCTGCCGCATTACCGGCGTCACGGAACCCGGAAGCATTCGCCATCAACTCACCACCCTCCTCGATCTCCTGCCAACATTCTGCGACGCCTGCGGCATTGAGGCACCGGCCGGGCTGGACGGCAAATCCCTTCTTCCCGTCCTTCGTGCCAATTCACCGCTACGCGATGCGGTTTTCAGCGAGTTTTACGAATTTGGCACCGCCGAGCGCATGGTGCGTTGCGACCGATGGAAATATGTTCACAGTGAGGGCGATCTCCATCAGCTCTACGATCTGGAAAATGACCCCGACGAAAATGTCAACCTCATCGACCATCCGGACTATCAGGCCATCTGCGCGGAACTCGACGCGCTGGTGTGCCGCGACTGGGCCAAGCCCGATATGACCGGTATTCCGAAGCCGCGCGGCGACACACGCATCGGCCAAAAATCCCATCGACCCCCCGAGGTTCGCTGATAAAATAAAAAACAACTGAAAAATGAACAAAATCCACAGAACATCGACACTCCTCGCCAGCCTTGCGGCGGTTGTTTTCACGGCAAACTTTGCCCACGCGCAAGATGCGCCCTTGCCGGACTTCGTCAAAAAAGTGCAATTCCAAAACTGCGGTGGGCTCGAGCCCAACCAGGATGGCAAGGGCGTGCGCCTCTACCGCGTCCCGAAATCCGTAAGGGATCACCTCACAGAGGGCAAAAATCCTGACGGCGAAGGGCAGACCGGTGCCGATCTCATGATGAAAGCCCGGCACTGCGAAATCCGCTTTGTCGTGAAAGATGGGGAAAAAAAAGAAAATGTGAAGTTGTATTTCCAATCCCCGAAGCCAGTGGCTGTCACCATCTACTGGGGGGATATTTTCTCCTCCGGTGGGATGGATACCGGCACTGGAAAGCCGCTTGGGCTGTCGGGCCATGGTCTGCTCTATCAGCACATGGGAGACATTCCGAGACTTCGCTTTGCCAATAATGTCTGCCGGGTGATCGTGGATGGAGCAGATGTGAACCTCCTCGGGATTGACGGGGATGTGCGCCCCCCGACGCCGGAGGAACTGGCCCCCGTGATGATGACCTATGGAACCTCGATCACATCGGGTAAAGTGGCAACCCGGGCGGATTTGCAGTGGAATTCCCTCACCGCAAGAGCCTTGGGGTATGATCTGGTGAACCTGGGATCGAGTGGCACGGCCTTTTGCGAAAAAGAAATGGCCGATTACATCGCGGCGCAACCCTGGGATCTCTGCACGCTGGAAATCTCGGTGAATATGGTTGCCGGTTTCACGGTGGAGGAGTTTCGCAAGCGCGCTACCTACATGATCGACACTCTGGCCAAGAGCCATCCGAAGGCCCCCATCTTTTGCATCAGCATCTTTCCCTGGAGCGCAGGGGATTTATCGAAAAGCGGAAAGCAGGCCGAGAACACCAAAGCGTTCCGCGAGGCTCTCAAGGAAATCTGCGAGTCCAGTGGTCACAAAAATGTCCACTATGTCCACGGGCCCGACCTGCTGAGCTTCACAGGACTTGCTAACGACCTGCTGCATCCTTCAGACCAAGGCATGATCGAAATCTCTCAAAAGCTCACTCCCAAGATCCAGGAGGTCCTGAAGTCCTCACCAAGCCCCGCCAAGTAATGCCATGAAAGGAACAAAGATCTCAGCGTTCATGCAATTGTTCCCGGTAGCGGAATCTGCGGCCGGAATACAGACAATGAACACGGGAGGAGGGGATCTCTGATGTCAATGAACATTCAAAAGAGCCCCTTCCGCACCATCGAGCACCGCGTCGATCTCTGTGTCGTCGGCGGCGGGATGACCGGCCTGTGCGCCGCCGTGGCGGCGGCGCGCCGAGGGGCGTCGGTTGTCCTTATGCAGGATCGGCCCGCGCTCGGCGGGAATGCCTCCAGCGAGATCGGTGTCCACATTATCGGCGCGGACCGCATCGGGAGTGTGCCGTATGCACGAGAGACCGGGATCCTGGAGGAGCTGCGCCTGAAAAACCTGGTGCGCAATCCGCAGGCCAATCTCTCGATGTGGGATCTGGTCGTGTATGACACCGTGCGGCACACACCGGGTCTCGAGTTGCTGCTGAATTGCTCGTGTCTCGACGCGACGATGGACGGACCGGTCCTGCGGACGGTGACCGGTTGGCAACTCTCCACGCAGACCTGGCATGTGGTGCATGCGAAGATTTTTGCGGATTGCTCCGGCGACGCGATCCTGGCGCCGCTGACGGGAGCGGAACATCGCATGGGCCGCGAGGCCGCCGCCGAGTATGACGAGTCCTTCGCCCCGGATGCGTCGGACCCGCGCACCATGGGCATGAGCTACATTTTTTACACGCGCGAACACGACAAGCCGATGCCCTTCGTTCCGTTCGACTGGGCACGGAAGTTCAAGAGCTGCGACGACCTGCCCTGGGGGCAGGGGGATCACGCCCGCTGGGCGGTCAGCCCCTGGTGGGCCGAGATGGGCGGGGAGCACCACGCCATTCACGACAGCGAACTGCTCCGTGACGAATTGTTCAAGTTCAACCTGGGTCTCTGGGATCACATCAAGAATGGCAGCTGCGTTCACCGCGAGCGCGCCCAAAACTGGGCGATTGAGAAAGTCCAGTTCGTGCCCGGTCGCCGCGAAAGCCGCCGTTATGTCGGTGCGCATGTGCTCAGCCAGCGCGAAGTCGAGGCCGGCGGCCTGTTTCCGGATGTCGTTTGCCACGGCGGCTGGACGCTGGATGACCACCACCCGGCGGGTGCGGATTCGTTTTCCAAGCACCAACAGCCGCCGACGATCCACCATCCGGCGCCCTCCCCGTACGGCATCCCTTACCGCGCGCTCTATTCAAAGAACATCGAGAACCTCATGTTTGCCGGACGCGTTGCCAGTTGCACGCATGTGGCGATGAGCAGCACGCGTGTCATGGGCACCTGCAGCGTCATGGGCCAGGCTCTCGGCACCGCGGCGGCCCTCGCCTGTCGCCACGGCCTGATGCCGCACGGCGTCTCGGATCGCATCGGCGAGTTGCAGCAGCAGTTGCTGGCCGACGATGTCTACCTGCCCGGGGTCATGCTTGATGTGGGCGAGACAACCCGGCGCGCCCGTCTGGAAGCCAGCCAGGGCGACCCGGAACCGATACGCGACGGCTTCCAACGCCCCGTCTCCTCCGACCCGTTCATCTGGATGCACAAGCCGGCTTTCAGCAAGGTAGACGATGCCGAACTCGCCGCGTATGATCCGCACAGTTGGCGCGCCGCCCCCGGCGACCATGCGGCATACCACTTCGACAAGCCCGCACTCGTGGAGCAGGTCACGTTGATTCTCGACAGCAATCTGGAACGCAGCGTCGCGCTCAAAGCGCCCGGCGTTCAGGAGGCGTTCCCGGAAAATCTCCCGAAACAGTTCCGCGTCGAGGTTCGACAGGGATCCGCTTGGGAGCCGGTCGCCGTCATCACCGGCAACACGCAGCGCCAGGTGCGCGTGCCGGTCAATCAAACAACCGACGGAGTCCGGTTTGTGCTCGAAGAGACGCACGGCGGCGACTCCAGCCAAATCTACGGAATCATTCCCCGCTAGTTCACATCATCAAAATAACCCCATGAAAAAAACAAAATGCATCTTCATCGCAGCGCTCATGGCGTTCGCCCCGTTGGTCCTGGCACAGGAATCCGATAAGGAACCTGCCGCTGAAACCTCCACGGAACCCGCTGCTGAAACTTCGGCTGAACCCGCCGCCAAATCCGCTGGTGAACCTGCCAAGAAACCCGCTGCGGGATTCGCCAGCGAAACCGCCGCGGAATCCAAGCAGGTCTCAAGCGATCCGGTGGAGTTGAAAACCATCGATCCCACCAAGTCGGGCTTCACTTCCATCGGCAGCATGAAAACCCGTTCCTCCTCCGAAATCGGCTCCTCCATGTGGTCGATCGGCGGGGAGACCCTGGATCGGGATTTTGCCGTTTACGACAACTACAAATCCTATTTGGGAAAGCTGGGAGCGAAGGGGATTCGCTTGCAGGGTGGTTGGGCAAAATGCGAAACACAACCCGGAGTCTACTCTTGGGAGTGGCTGGATAAAGTCGTGGATGACTCCTTGAAACAGGGCGTCCAGCCTTGGATTGAAACATCCTACGGCAATCCCATCTACCCCGGAGGCGGAACCACGGGGCTTGGCGGCTCCTTGCCAACCAGTCCGGAGGCTCTCGCGGCTTGGGACAACTGGGTCCGTGCGCTCGCTCAGCGTTACAAAGACCGCGTTAAGGAGTGGGAGATCTGGAACGAGCCGGACCTGAATGCCCTGCATCCGACCATCGGCTCGCCCGTCACGGCCGAGGACTATGCCAAATTGTTCATACGCACGGCGGAAATCATCAGGCAGGAGCAACCGGGGGCCAAAATCTACGGGCTCGCCATGGCGGGGGAAGACACTTTTGCCACGGAGTTTTTGATCTGGCTCAAGGTCTTGGGAAAAACCGATCTGCTAGATGCCGTGACCGTGCATGGATACCCCGCGAATCCAGACGATTTCAACATCGGGAGGATCCAGAAATTGCTGAAAACGCACGCTCCCAAAGTCGCTGTCCGTCAGGGCGAGACGGGGGCGCCCAGTTCGAAGACCATTGCGGCTTTGAGCCAGTATCAGTGGAATGAAAACAAGCAGGCCAAATGGGATCTCCGCCGGATGCTTCAGCACAATGGACGAAATATTCCGTTCAATCTTTTCACCATCGTTGACTTGAAATACGCCCAGTCCGACCTGAAAGGAATGAATCGAAAGGGCCTGCTTTTCGCGAATGAGGATATGACGGTTGCGCGCCCCAAGCTCTCCTACCTTGCGGCACAGAATGTCTTTTCGCTTTTTGACGATTCGTTCAAACCAGCCAAAAGTGTGAAAACTCCTTCGCCCGAGGTGAGTCTCTTCTCCTATCAAAAAAAGGATTCCAATAACGCGGTTGTCACGGCTTGGATAAGCAACGCCGCTCCCACCGACTCGGCTGAACCGACTCCCAAGGACATCACTGTTCCCGGAGTTGTCTTCACCGATCCCGTCTATGTGGATTTGATTTCCGGAAAGGTTTACCGCTTCCCCAAAGATCAGTGGAGTTCGGACAAGAAGAACACCACTTTTACAAAACTGCCTTTGTGGGATTGCCCGATCGCAATTGCCGAGGCGTCCCTGATTCCATTGAAATAAAAACGACAAAAAAAACATGAGCATACCGTACCGACAAATCCACCTCGACTTTCACACTTCCGAAGCCATTCCGGGCATAGGGACCGCGTGGGACAAAAAACACTGGCAGGAGACGCTCAAGCGCGGCCATGTGAACAGCATCAATATCTTCGCCGTCTGCCACCATGGCTGGAGCTATTACGACACCAAGATCGGCAAGCGCCATCCCCACCTGGCGGACGGCTTCGACCTCACCCGCGCCCAACTCGATGCCTGCACCGAGGTGGGCATAAAAACCCAGGTCTATCTCACGGTCGGCGTCAACAACCGCGTGGCGCGCGAGCATTCCAACTGGCGGGCGATCAATTCGAGCGGCACCTATTTCGGTTGGAGCCAACGGCCCGCAGATGCCGGGTTTCATCAACTCTGCTTCAACACGCCCTATCTGGACTTTGTCTGCGATCAGGTGCGTGAAATCGCCCGATTGTTTCCTGAAACCGACGGGCTCTGGCTGGACATCATCCACAAACTGCCCTGTTACTGCCCCTACTGCATGGAGAGCATGGTGAAGCACGGGCTGGACCCGCTCGTGGAGGCGGATGCCAACAAGCACGCCGATATCGTCCTGCAGAACTACTACACGCGCACGCTCGCCGCGCTGCGCGAGGTGAGCCCGACAATGCTCATGACCCAGAACAGCGGCAATGTGACCCGTGGCGACCGCCGTTTTCTCAAACATGTCACGCACCTGGAATTGGAAAGCCTGCCGACATGGGGCTGGGGCTACGACCATTTCCCGATGGGTGCCAAATACGCCCAGGCCACCGGCATGGAATTCCTCGGAATGTCCGGAAAGTTCCATACGACCTGGGGGGAGTTCGGCGGCTTCAAGCATCCGAACGCCCTGCGCTACGAGTGCGCCGCGATGATGGCTTACGGTGCCAAATGCTCCATCGGCGACCAACTTCACCCCGACGGTCTGCTCGATGAGTCCACCTACGACCTCATTGGCGCGGCCTATGCCGAGGTCGAGGTCAAGGAACCCTGGTGCGAGGGGGCCCGCAATGTGGCGGATGTGGCCGTGCTCTCATCCCAGGCGCTCGACCCTCTCCACCAGATAGGCGAAGACTCCGATGTCGGCGTCACCCGCCTCCTGCTCGAGGGGCATGTCCTCTTCGACATGATCGACGCCGAGATGGATTTCTCCCCCTACAAGGTGATCATGGTCGCGGACGAAGGCCGGATCGATGCGGCTCTCAAGGCGAAGCTCGACGCCTATCTCGCCAAGGGCGGCAAACTCCTCATCGTCGGCCGCGGCGCTCTCGGTGAGGACGGAAAGCCGTTGTTCGATGTCGGTGCGACGGTCGCCGGGGAAAGCGAATTCACGCTCGACTACATCCTGCCGATTCCCGAACTCCGTCCCTCCTTTGTGGAATCCCCGATGGTCATGTATTGCAAGTATCCGCGCCTGAAGGTGACCACCGGAACGGCCTTGGGGGAAGTGGTGGAGCCGTATTTCGAGCGGGCCTGGAACCACTTCTGCTCCCACCAGCACGCGCCGCAGAAGCGCCAGGGCACCGGTCTGGCCTGCGGGGTGCAAAACGGAAACATCATGTGGCTGCCGATGGATCTCTGCCTCGCCTACCGCAAGGTGGGACAGGTGGCGACCAAGCATTTCTTCCTCGCCTGCCTGCGCCGCCTCCTCGGCGACACGATCGGCCTGCGCTCGAACCTCCCGAGCACGGCCCGCGTCACGCTCACCGAGCAATCCGCGCAGAACCGCCATGTGCTCCACCTGCTCCACGCCAACCTCGTCCAGCGCGGCACCCTGCAGACCACCCACATGGGACAGATGATGATGGAAGTCATCGAAGACCTGACTCCTTGCTGCGATGTCAAGGTGTCGCTGCTGATGAAAAAGCCGGTGAGCCGCGTGACTCTGGAGCCGCAGGGCCGGGAGATCCCGTTCAAGATCGCCGGTGACAGGCTGGAGTTCGAATTGGACCGGTTCACCTGCCACCAGATGGTTGTCCTGACACCCTGACGGCAACCTTGCCTCATGCGAACCCAGGGAAACGCTGATTAAAGATTTAATCAGTGAATCCCTGGGCGTCTGCAAACTGCGGTTTTCCCCTTCCTATGGCTGCCTACTTGGAATGCCCTTGGATCCCCCTTCGTGGTGAATAATCTGATCCCCGCCTTTGCTTGAATCGCTCCCGCGATGTGGTGAACATCCCTTTCATCCCCCTCATCCCTGTAAATACTTCCATTCATCCACCCACTGGAAACAGCGAGGAACCAAATTTGTGATCGCCGTTCCGCAATCAGCCCCGCCGCAGGCTGACCACGCAGGCGCGGAATTCACCGGGGAGGTCGAGTTTCAGGGATTTTCCTTTGAGGGTTGCCGGGAGCCCTTGTTTTTTGGGCCAGGCTTCTTCGATTTTCCAGCTGCTTTCCGTGAGCGGGATTTGCACGGATTTCGGGAATGCTTTGCTGAAGGTGTGGGCGATGAGCAGGGCGCGCTTGCCGTTTTTTGAAGTACGCAGGACGGCTTGCCAGCCTTGCGGGTGACGCCAGCTTTTGCCGGTCTCGCCGTGGAAGGTGGAGTGCCCGTCGCGGATGATCGGATAGACGCGGCGGTAGAGCTCCATGGCGGAGACGGTGAGTTTCCACTGCGCGGGGGAAAGGTCGTGGATATCGCCGGAAAGGCACATGCGGCCGAGGAAGGTGGCGGCGAGCGAGTAGGCGAGGCGTTGCGCGGTGTCGTTCTTGCGCAGCACGGCCCAGATCTGCGACTGGCGCGGGAGGATGAGGCGCTGGACATTCGCGGCGATGATCGGGATTTCCCGGCTTTCGTGCGCATCGGAAAACGATCCCATCGCGCTGAGGCCCATCATCGAGGGTTCGAGGCGGTGACCTCCGGAGGAACAATTCTCGATGACGAGATCGGGAAGTTCCTCTCGCAGTTTGCGGAAGAATTTCCGGACACCCTCCAGATGCCGCCGCAGTCCCTCTCCGGGCGACTCGGCCCCATCGACACCGAAGCCGATGTTGTCGTTGTAATCGACCTTGAGGTAACCGAGACCGTTGTCGCGAAGGAGATGGATCACTCTTTTTGCGAGGTAATCGAAGGTGAAAGGGTCTCGGAAATCCCAGTAGCGGCGGCTGCCGACCTGAAGCACCCGACCATCCCGGTGGAGATGGTGATCGGTGAGATCGAATGCCTTTGATCCCGGATTGCAGACCTCGAACTCGAACCAGATGCCGGGGATGAGATCGTGCTCGCGGATTGCCCGGCAGGCTGCGGCGAGGCCCTCGGGAAAGGATTTGCGGTTGATGATCCAGTCGCCGTTCTGCTGGATGCCTCCGCCGGGCCGCTCGGCCCAGCCATCGTCGATGACGAGGTACTTTGCAGGCGTTCCTTGGAGACGCTTGGCCAATGCCAGCAGGTTTTCCTGGGTCGGATTGCCCCAGCTCGTGCACCACTCGTTCACCACGATGGGCAGGTCGTTCTCGATCTTGGGCAAATCCGCCAGCGCCCCTTCCTGCGCGGAACTGAGCCGCTGCGCGAGTTGATCGATGTCACCCTTGATGCAGCCGAGCGTGGCGACGGGGGTGTCGTAGGTTTCGCCCGATTTCAGCGTTTTGAACCAATGCCCGAACTCGCGGTCGGCCTGGCCTCCCGAGAGCGCGACGAAATCATCCTTGCGGAAGACTTCCATCTGCCACGAGCCGGGAGAGGCGAGTTGCGCGCCCCAGAGCACGCCGGCCTCGCGATCCTCGAGCGCGACGAAGGGAAAAAAACCGCGAACCGGCATGGAGCCGACCTGGCCGAAGCGCTCGCAGGCGATGCCATTGCCGGCCCATGATCGCTCAAGTTGCAGGTCCTCGATGCCCTGCGTGTCGGGGCGGCCTTCGGCACTCCAGGTGGAGCGGTAGCGATGCACGAACAACCGGTTCGGCGCGTCGTCGTGAGCATAAGGTGTCATGCCGCCGAGCGAGAAACTACTGAGCATTTCCAGGGTCACTGGTTTTTTGCCGGAGTTGCGCACGCTGACGCTGCTGGAAAATACCGGCACAATTCCCTGCCAGGAGAGCTGATGCTCGCAGAGCAGCCCCGAAGGATGCTTGAGCGTGGTGACCACGGCGGTGTCGCCGTTTTTCCTGTGAACCTTCTGACCGATGAATTCGAGAACGGCCGTCGAGTGTCCTGAGCGCATCGTGCGGCCTTGGGAAAAGCCTCCACCATAAATGTCCTCCATGCATTTGAGCTGAACGAGCGCATCGAGCGACCATGCGCCAATCGACTGCCACATTGACGGCAGGCCCGCGATCTCGACATCCCGCGGCAGGAGTTCGCGGTGCTTCACCGGTGCGAGCCCCTTCGGATGAAGCGAGAGTTGCGGTGCGCCCTTGCCATCTGAGGGGGCATCGAAGCGGACGACCGTGTCGCCGACAGTGAACTTGGAGAGAAGCTTGGTCATGGGAAAATATGGCGATAGATTATCTATTCCGTGGGAGTTTCACCCATGTGGTCGAAGGGTAAAGGCGAAACAAACCCCTCTTTTCCTCAGCTGTCGCAGGGATGGTATTCGAACCAGTCGAAATCGGCCGGTGCCTGGCAAGTGTCACCGTTGCCCGTGGCGTAGAGGGCCAGCATCATGCCGGTGAAGGTGCAGGCGGCATCGGAGGATATGGGGGCGATGGCCGCCGTGCCGAGGATTCTCAGCGGGGAGCTGCCGGCGCGATAGCCGAAGGTGTAGGTCTCGGGTGTGGCGGTGCAGACCAACTCGACCGGACCGGGCGGGAGTTCCTCCTCGGCCACCACGGTCTGCAGATCGTGAATCCGGCGACGCAGGAAAACAACGCGCACTCCCCGCCGCAGGCCGACGGCGACCTCGTAGTGGTGGCTCTCCCGCATGTGGGTCGCCAACCCCGCCTCGTCACCTTCGCGCGCGGGTTCGAAATCGAGTTTTGCCGAGGCCTTGCAGGTCATTTCCGTCTGCCGGCGGCCCAGAAAGGCGGGGCTTGTGCCTTCATCGTCCAGGCACGACGCATGGCCATGCAGGCGCAGCCACCCCGGGCGCTCGTGGAGTGACCAAGTCCCCTCTGGCGGCTGGCGCAGGGTGATCCAGTCGAGGCCAAGCGTCGGGGAATCAAAGTCATCCCGCACGGGTGGTTCCGGACATTGCACAGGCGGAGGCAAAGGCGCCTCCATGAGCAATCCCACGGGACGACCGCCATTGACGACCGGCCAGCCGTTTTCCCAGGTCACCGGGGCGAGGAAGGTCTCGCGGCCCAGGTGTTGAAGTGCGCTCCAGCCGTTCGGCGGGCGAACCCCGAGAAAGACCATCCACCAGTTGCCGGCATGATCCTGAAAAAGGTCGGCGTGGCCGAGGCACTGGATGGGATGCGGCCTGACATCGCGATGGCTGAGAATGGGGTTGAGCGGTGAGGATTCATATGGCCCCCACAGGCTTCGGCTTCTGGCAACCGTCACCATATGGCCGTAGCCCGTGCCCCCTTCGGCAGCCAGGAGATAATACCAGTCGCCAATGTGGTAAAGGTGCGGTCCTTCCGGTTCGTAGCCGCCGGTCCCTTTCCAGAGTTCCTTCATTTCCCCCAGGACCGTTCCGGTGCTCAAATCGATCTCACCCATCACCAGCCGTCGCGGGCCGGGTTCATCGGAGGTATTGCGGAGGAAGTAGGTGCGGCCGTCTTCGTCCTGGAAAAGATCGGGATCGATGCCGGGTTGATCGATCCAGACGGCATCGGACCACTCCCCGGCGGGATCCCCGGTGGAGACATAGAGATGGCGGCACCCAAGTTGCGGATGTCCCATGAGCGTGGTGATCATGTAAAAACGCCCGTTGATGTGCCGCAAGGATGGCGCATACATGCCGCGGGGGATCGCCACGCCGTCGAGTGGAAGTTGCCCGCGCCGCGTCATCGCATGGCCGATCTGCCGCCAATGGACAAGGTCGCGGCTGTGAAAAATCGGCGCGGCCGGGAAATACGCAAAGGTGCTGGTGCAGAGGTAATAGTCGCCGCCCACCCGGCAAATGCTCGGATCCGGATGGGTCCCACGGAGGATCGGGTTGTGGTAAGGGCGTTCCGTCATCACTGAGCCTCCTCAAGGAAGGGCACGCATCGAAGGGGGCTGGAAGTTCGGCTGTCGGGACATAGGGAAAGGATTCAAGAGATTCAATCTTTAAGACCGTTTTGCAAAGCATTTTGGGTGATCGGTGATGGCGCACCGAAGAGAGCTTGCCCCCGTTGGAGCGAAAGTTCCATCAGACCCTCGACCCTCGACCCTGCTTGCCCGGCCTTCATTTTTTCAAATTCCCCCTTTTATTGTCTGCCCCGGACGTGCAACTCTCTTCGCTTTCCCCCAACCAGAATACCATGAAACTGAAGATGATGAAGCTATCGCCCTGCAAAACCCTGTTTGCTGCAGCCCTCCTGACCGGGTTGTCCGTTGCAGGGGCTAATCCGTTGCCTGATGGCAAAAATGCGGAATTCGCTGTGCCCAGGATTTCCAAGCCACCCACGATCGACGGAAAAATCGATGCCGAGGAATGGCGGGAGGCCGTGGCGATCGGGGGTCTCGCTACCCAGAACCCCGGCGGCAACCTGCTCATCATGCGACCGACAACCTATTTCTTGGCGTGGGACGCGGAGAATATCTATCTCGCCTGCCGCACCTGGATCATGCCGGACTACAAGCCGCGCGTGAAGGGTCGGACCCCGGGGAGCGTCGATGCCCATGACGACGGGATGGAGTTGAGCCTCCAGCCGATGGGCGCGAATCTGCCGGAAGGCACTCTCGGCAATTCCTACAAGTTCTTCATTAGCTGCTTCGGTTCGGACGGCGATTTCGGACGTGTATCGGTGGGACAGATTTTCCGCAACTGGCGTCCGACATTCCGGACGGCGGTGCGCCAGACCGAGCCCGGCACGGCGCCTTGGGGAGGTTCGTGGTGGGAGGGTGAGGTGGTCCTCCCGGCCAAGGACTTTGAACTGACCGGTCCTAACCGCACCGGGGATGTCTGGAAAATGCTTCTGGCCTTCAACCACATTCCAGGATTCACGCAGAATGCCGTGCCCATGGGCAGCAGCTATTTCGACGCCTCCGGCTGGCCCAAGATGACGCTGGTCGAGAACACGCCCGCCGTGCAGGTGACGATGGACGAGCTGCCCGGCCTCAAGGACGGCATGGCGGCGGCGAAGATCACGGTTTACAATCCGACTTCGGCACCGGCGACGGTGAATATCCTGGCCCAGCTCGAGGAGTGGAAGGATGCAAAGACCGCCGAGGATTTACTGAAGAAAGAGGAGACCCTCACCATCGCGCCTGGTCAGACCGGCGAGTTCAGGCTCTCCGAGGCATTGCCGCGCGACATCGGCAAGAACAAGGGCGGATTGTATTTCCGCGTCACGCAAGGCGACAAGGAGCTCTACCGCTACTACGCTTATTTCGCACCCGGCTATGATGCGAATTGGGTGAAGTTCACGCCTCCCAAAGCGGCCTATCCGGTGAGCGTCAAGTTCAATGCATTGCGTGGCAAGCTCCAGCTCGATGCCGACGCCCACTACACCGCCAGTCCGGAATCAGCCAAGACCCTCCACTACAAGATCCTTCTTGAGGGCGCGGAGAATCCGGTGCTCTCCGGTGAAATCACCGAAAAAAAATACGACCTTTTTGAAAGCATGCTTGAAATGCCGGATCTCAAGCCCGGGAAATACACGCTTGAGACCACGATGGAACTGGCCGACGGCACCATGTTGGGCCCCGTGAAAAAAGGTTTCCAAAAGCTCGACGAACCCAAGGTGTTCGCCGATTGGTGGAAGAACAACATCGGCGACACGGAGCGGGTGATCGCGCCCTTCACGGAAATGACCGTGAAAAAGGAGACCGTGGGAGTCTGGGGCCGGTCCTATCGACTCGATGCCCTCGGCCTGCCCGAGGCGATGAATTCCCAGGAGAATCCCGTTCTCGCCGCGCCGGCCCGCATCGTGGTGGTCGTCGGTGGCAAGGAGCAAACCATCGATCTCGGCGGGAAGCTCCGGATCACGGAGAAAAAGCCGTGGAGGGTCTCCTTCCAAGGCGAGGTCACCGGAGCGGGGCTGAAGTTCAGCACCACCGGTTGCGTGGAGCAGGACGGTCTCGCCCAGATCAAGCTCACCTACGAGCCTGTCGGCAAGGATCCGGTCCAGATCGACTCGCTGCGCCTGGAGTTTCCCCTTTCCGACAAGGAGGGGCAGGCCATCAACTCGATGGGGCCGGGGGGCAACTTCGCCACCCTCTGCGCGGACCTGGTGCCGCGGGATAAAAAAGGCCTCCTCTGGAGCACGCTCCAGATGGGAAAAGGGGGCTGCGGCATGACCGTCGGATCATTCTACCCGGGGGTCTGGATCGGCAACGAGGAGAGGGGCTTCTACTGGTGGGCCGACAGCGACGAGGGCTGGGTGCCGGATGACACGATTGCGGCCCATGAGTTGGTCCGTGAGGAGCGTGACGGCAAGTCCACCCTCACCCTGCGCAACAATATCATCGGCAAGCCCTACACGCTCACCGCCCCGCGCACGCTGGCCTTCAACTACAACGCCACTCCCTTCAAGCCCTTGCCGAAGGGCTGGCGCGCCACCATCAATGCGGAGGACGGCACCTTCACCGCTCCCCACAAGCAATATACCGATGCCGCCGGGAAGAGATGGGACGGCACGCAATGGCTTGCCGCGCCGGCCGCGCCCGCCGACTGGGCCAAGGTCTGGGGCGAGTTCAAGGTGAATGCCGACAAGAAGGTCCGCGAGCTCCAGCCATTCGATCCGCTGGCCGCCCGCCGCACGGCTTGGGTGCACAATTCCCTGGCCATCACGGGCTATGGACCGCGCTCAAGCGATGAAGTTCTCGAAAATTACTTCCGTCCCGAGTGGGGGGAGAACAACATCTGCGATTCCCAGATGGATTACGACCTCTGGCTGGCCAAGCGGGCGTTCACCGAGGGGGGATTGCGCTCCATTTACTGGGACATCTTCTTCATCAAAGCCTGGAAGGAAGAGATCAACGGCATGGCCTACAGACTGCCCGACGGTCGTCTCCAGCCGACATTCAACGGCATGAAACTCCGCCGTTACATGATGCGTCTGGCCTCCCTGATGGATCAGCTGGGCCTCTCTCCCGGAGGGGTGACCGTCCACTCGACGAACTGCTTCCCGTTCGTGGCGTATCCCTGGGTCGGGGCCGGCCTTGACGGGGAGCATAACTTCCTCACCGATGCCACCACGCGCGACTGGGTGGACTTCTACTCGCCGGAGAGGATGCGCGCGCTCAACACGCCCCAGAATTACGGCGTCCCCCTCACCTGGATGAGCGTCAACCAAATGACGGATGCCGTGAAGCGTGGCAAAGTCTGGCGCGGGTTCTACGACTGGACCCGGTTCCACGACTGCAACTGGTACGGATGGGATGGCTACAAGCCCGGCGACAAGCTTACCGACTTCGGGCTCAATGACGAGCGCCTGAAGTATGTCCCGCACTGGCGGAACACCGCGATCATCAGCAACGATCCGAAGGTGCTGGTCGCCTACTGGCAAATGCCGGAGCGCGTCATCGTCATGGCCTTCAATCACGACGGAACAGAGGTGAAGAATCCCGTGCTGAAGGTGGACTTCGCTAAGCTCGGTTTGACGGGCGGCACGGTTGTCCTTTCGGAGCTGCGCGGCATCGACCCGCACAACGGCCAGTCGAATGAAGCGGATCCCGAGCCGGTGCTGGATGCCCCGGCTCAAACGGTGACGGTGAGCGGTCTTCTGCCGCACACGGCCCGATACATCGGTCTTCGGGTGGAAAAGCCCGCCGATGTCGAACGCCTGAAGAAGGAACTCGCCTCGGTGGGCGAGGGGGTCGAACTCACCGCCCGGATGCTCGACTGGGGCCTGGACGGCAAGGGAGTGAAGTTCCTCCCGGCCGGTCAGTCGAAAACCGTCAGCTCCACCGATCCTGCGGCCCAGGTCTCCGTGTGGGAGCTGCCCGACCGCGTGCTGCTGGCGGTGAAGAACACCGGTGCCAAGCCCCTGCCCGTCACGCTCGACATCGATCTCGACAAACTCGGCCTCGTTCCGAAGCTGCCGTGGCAGGAGTTCGTCAGGGTGCGCGACTTCAACGGCAAAGGATCGAAACTTGAATTCTACGATCGCAAGCTCGTGCTCACCGCCATCAAGCCGGGTGAGGTTCGACTCGTCGGCGTGCGCCGGTATTAAGGATCCTGAAGCCCTAAAAAACAGACTCAATAACTCACGGAGGCGCCGGAGAAACATCCGGTGCCTCCGTTTATTTATTCCAAAATCCGCGTTTCAACAATGACCGCACATCTTCCCGAAAAGCAGACGGGATACCCCTTTACCGGGAAAAGCCGCAACCTGGTGCGCTTCTGCCGCCACTTGCCGCAGGACCAGTTGCACGAGTCCTTCGCCGCCGATTTCGGCTTCCGCTCGGAGCATAGCCGGTTTTCGTTTCTGAAGAACCACGGCACGCTGCCAGGCCCCGATGAGGCGTTCTCGCATCTCCAGCAGGATGCAAGGCCGCTCTTTGAGAAGTTGCTCGGGCTGGAGATCGACTATCCGGGAGCGCCAAGGACCCTGCAACCCTACTCCTCGATGAACTTCTACCGATCGCACATCGAGGAGTTTTTCCATCACACCGGACCGCAGCATTCCCCCTTTCCTCCGGTGCAGGGGCGGTGCGTGATGTTTTTCGAGGCAACCGATGTGTTGCGGGTGGAGTTTGAACTGTGGAACAAGTCGGCGGCCGATGTCGCGATGCGCCTGCGCTGGTTCTCCATCCCCTCGGCCGGCCTGCGCCACTCCCTGGAGCTTTTGCCCGAAGGTTTCCGCCATGCCTGCGTGCAGAAGGTGTCACGGGAATACGAGGCCTCGGCCACTCTCACGGGCTGCGCCTTCCGGCAGGCGGGCCGGCGTTTGGAAAGCGATTGGGAGGAGATCTCCCTGGGGGCGAAGGGAACCTTGGTCCGGAGCTTTGAGATCCGTTTTCAGGATGCCGTCCCCGCAGGCAAGCCGCTGGATCTCGACGGCGCGATCGAGGCCGTCGAGGCCCGCTACGCGTCGCTGCCTCCTCTCCCGGAGCGTTTGCGCCGATTCGAGCCTCTGGCACTGCGAGCCGCCGGCATCGTGCTGAGCAGCCGCTTCCTCGAGACCGATCTGCAAGGCAACCGTGTCCCCGTGCTTCACGGTGGCAAATGCGGCGTCGAGGCCTCCTGGTTCTGGGATTCCGCCACCTCGCTGCTTGGGTGCGGCCTCATGCAGGATGCCGCCACGGGGTGGGGAAGCTACAGGCTGCTCTGCGATGGCATTGCCGAGGACGGTAAGCCCTTCGTGCGCTACTGTGACGGCGCATACAGCCCCGGAGCGCAGAACCCAATCCTCGCCTGGGGCGTTTGGAATTTTCACTGCCTCTGTCCCGACCGGGATCAACTGGCGCGCAACTACCCCGCGCTCAAGCGCTATGTTGAGTGGTGGATGCGCACATGCGATGCCACGGGAAGCGGCCTCTATGTCTGGCCGGAAGGCATGGGCTGCAGCGGTCTGGATGATGCGCTGCAATGGTGCGAGCATTTCCCGATCACCCTTCAGCCCGGCGAATCCTGGACAACCAAGGATTGGGGGCATCCGGCGCTCCACCGCTTCGAGAGTGTGGACATCAACTGCCAGTTGTATCTCGAAATGAAGGCGCTCGCCCTCATTGCCCGCACGCTGGAGCATTCTGCCGATGCGGAGAAATGGGAAGCCCGGGCCGCAAAGCTGGGCGAGTGCATTCACTCGCGCCTCTTCAATCCCGAGGCCGGAATTTATCAGGCGCGCAGCATCGTGGACGGGAGGTTCAACGGCATGACATCCCTCGAGAGCTTTTTGCCCATCTACGCCGGCATCACGTCGCAGCCCCTCGCGCAGCGGATCTGCCGGGATATCCTGCTTGATCCCGAGCGCTTCTACACCACGCTTCCCTTTTCGACGCAGGACAGGAGCCACGAGGCGTTCCGCAGCAGCGGCTCCCTCTACGAGCCCCCGGCATATCCCGGCGCCTTGGTGCAGCAGGCTTACTGGATCGGCCGGACCTGGCTGAATTACAGCTACTGGATGGTCGGCGCCCTGCACCAAGCCGGGCTCGCCGGGGAGGCGGACGCGGCGGCGGAGAAAATCCTCGACGCCGTCAGCCGCAATGAAAGCATCTACGAATGCTATGACCCGCTGACCGCCACCGGCACGGGCCACGCGGAGTTCCCTTGGGGGGCCGCCTCGACCTTGGCGCTCCTCTTCGGCCTGTATCGGAACGGCCCCCTCCCGGCACATCCCTGAACTGCATTTCCATGAATCAGCAAAAAAACAACCAACCCATGAAAACCAATACCACCTTTGCAGAAAACGGCCTGAGCTTCATTGCGGAGGATCACAGCGGAATCAAAAATTTCGGCCTGCGCCTCGTCGTCGAAGGCAAGCCGCATGTCACCGCCTACGGCGCCTCTACCCCGCACCAAGGAGGTTTCATCGCCGAGGCCAAGGCGGGCGATGATCTTACCGTCCGCAGCAGCGTGGAGCCCGTTCCCGGTCTCGATGCCGTCGTGCTCCGGCACTCGATCCGCAACGGCGCCAAGCGTCCCGTCTTTGTCAACGAAGCGGTGACCGGCCAGGTCTCGCCCTCGGCGGCCGTGCTGCACGGCAGGGGAAGCTGGCTCGGGTGGGATCTCCGCTTCGCGCACACCGACAATGTCCGCACCGAGCACTACCCGCACTGCCAGATGGAGTATCCCTATGTGCGCATGCTGCCGACGGAGACGGTGCGCCTCGGACGCGGACAGGATCAGGCCTTCCCCGGACTCTGGATCCTCGACGGCCGGAGCAATTTCTCCATCGTGTTCGCCGCCGCCTCCCAGGCCATCAACTACACGACCTTCGAGATGCGCAAGGGGGCCATGGTCAACGAGGGCATTTTCGAGGAGTTCCTCATCCGCCATGATCCCGGTCAGAACGCGGGCTTTGTCATCCCGGCAGGAGGCGAAGTGGTGCTCGACGGAGTCTTCATCCAGATCCGTAGCGGTGTGGTCGCGGAGGACGCCTTCGCCGATTACATCGATTTCCTGGCGCCACGGTTTGATTTTCGCGGGCCAAAGACGCCGATCCTCCACGAGGCGTTCCACTGTACATGGAACTACGGTGTCTTCGGCGACCAGTCCGAGGCCTCCTTGCTCCCGACGGCGCGTTTCATTTCCCAAAATTTTCCAAAACTCAAGTGGTTCCTGATGGACGCCGGCTATCTGGCCGGGGATATCGACACGACCTTCCTCGACCGCTTCTATCCTGATCCGAACCAGTTCATCACCTCGGAAAAATGGCCCCGTGGCATCCGGGGCTACACCGATGAACTCCGAAGCCTCGGCCTTCGTCCCGGTCTCTGGTGGTCGCCGACCGTGCGCGTCCCCTCCCGCCTGCACGACGAGCATCCCGACTGGTTCCTGCGGAATGAGGACGGTTCGCTCTACCTCATCGGCGGCAACAATGGCTTCCTCGATTACACCCATCCCGGGGCGCTCGACTACCTCGACCGCACGCTGGCGGTGATTCTGCGAGAATGGGGCATGGATGCGTGCAAGATGGACTTCTGGAGCCAGAACTTCGAGGACCGCGGCGCCCGCCTGCACGACCCGTCGGTGACGGCGGTTCAACTGCGCGCCCGCTTCTTCGATACCATCCGCAAAAACCTCCCGCCGGACGGCATCTTCATGACCTGCGTGGCCACCGGGATGGGCAATCCTTTTATCGGCCAATGGGCGGATACCTACCGCAACACGATCGATATCGGCGTGGGCGTGTGGCACGAGCAGGTCAACAACTGCATCTGGTCGCTGCCGACGCTCGGCTTCGAGGGCAGGAAAACCTTCCTGCTCAACAATGACAGCGTCGGCGTCAACGTTGCCCTCCCGGACAACGAGAACGAGTTCCGCTTCACCTGGATGTTCATGAACATGGGCCTGCTGGAAACCGGCGGCCGCATGGAGACCTGGCCCGAGAAGTGGGTCAAGGCGATGCGCAGGCTCACCGACCGCTGCGATCGCGGCTACCGCGTGCATTGCCCCGATGACCGCGCCTTCACCGGCCTGCCACTCCCGGAGGTGCTGTCTGTGGACTTCCCGGCGGAGAGCCCCACCGCCAAGGCGGGCGTCCGCCAATCCGTCGCCCTCTTCAACTGGAGCGACGAGGCCCGCGTCATCTCCGTTCCCCGCGCACGGCTTGGCCAGAGCGGCCCGGTGGTGGCGGAGAACTTCTGGACCGGCGAGCGCGAGACTCTCGACGGGGAATTCATCACAAAGAGGCTCGAAGGCCGCAGTGCCATC
Source organism: Verrucomicrobiota bacterium (assembly GCA_021413925.1). Lineage (NCBI taxonomy): Bacteria > Pseudomonadati > Verrucomicrobiota > Verrucomicrobiota bacterium. The sequence goes on along the minus strand of JAIOPL010000006.1, from coordinate 190,194 downwards.
CTTTGGGATATCCCGTCATGAACACCGTTTCCCCCCCCGGATCGGCCGAAAAGACATACACCTGCGGGTCGCTTATCTACAGCAGGCGCGGGCTGATCGCGATGTTCGCGTGGATGCTCTGGGGTGACTTCTGCTTCACGCTGATGGAAGCGGTGGTGCCGAGCATCATCCCCCTGAAATTTCACAGTCTTAATACCTCCGACACGACGATCAGCCTGCTCATGACCAGTCTGCCGGCCATCTTCAACTTCACGGTCACTCCCAGCATCAGCATCTGGAGCGACCGGCTGCGGACCCGCTGGGGCCGGCGCATGCCGTTCATCATCGGCACGCTGCCCTTCCTCGCCCTCTCCCTGGTGATGATCGGACTGAATAGCGAAATCGCCTCCTGGATCCACAGGCACTTTTTCTCCGAATCCGGGTACGACCAGGCCAAGGTGGCGATCATTGTTCTGGCCTGCTGCCTGGGGCTCTTCGACCTGTTCAACATGTTCATCAACACGGTCTACTGGTATCTTTTCAACGATATCGTTCCCCAGGAGATGCTGGGTCGATTCATGTCCCAGTTCCGCATTGTCGGCACCCTGGCGAGCATGCTGTATAACTTTTTCATCTTCCAGTTCGCCGAGAGCCACATGCGGGAGATCTACCTCGGGGCGGCGCTCCTCTATTTTGTGGGATTTGGTGTCGTCTGCCTGCGGGTGAGGGAGGGGACTTATCCGCCGCCCGAGGAGAATACCAAGGGGCTGGGATTTTTCGCGGGCCTCATGGCAGTGCTCAAGAGTTTTGGGCGCGAGTGTTTCACATCCCGCTACTACTGGTATTTCATGCTGGAGCCTGTTGTGGTGAGCCTTGCCGCTTTCGCCCCGTTCGGCGTCTTCCTCAACAAGAGCATGGGGCTGACCTTGGGTAACATCGGGTTCATCGGAGGCATCAGCTCGGGTACCATGATCATCGGATTATACTTTGGCGGCAAACTGGTGGACCGCTGGCATCCGATCCGCGCATCCGCCTATCTGTCGGCTTTTTCGGCCTTTACCGGTTTCGGTGGCTGGGTTTGGTTATTTGTAAACAAGCCCAACCCGACACTCTACCTCTGGATTGCGGCCCTGCATGGGGCCCTGTTTATGCCGCTCTTCCAAGGAGTCTTCCAAGTTGGGGGAATGACGCGGTTCATGCGTCTGGTGCCCAAGGATAAGCTGGGGCAGTTCTCGGCGGCCATGTGCCTGATGCGGGCGGCGGTCATTTTTGCATCCGGCTTTCTTTCGGGAGCTTTCCTCGACATGGTCAAGCACTTGCACCCGGCGACTCCAGACGACCCGGAGGGGCTCTTCCGCTACCGCTATATGTTCCTTTACACTGGGGTGACAACCCTGGTTGCGTTTGTGTTCCAATACAAAGTCTTCCGCGGCTGGAAACGCCTCGGGGGCGAAGTCTCCTACGTGGCGCCCTCCGCCGATGTGGATGTTTACAAATTGCCTCCGCGAGCCGGAGATACGGGACGCGTGCCCAAGGGACTGGTCCTCGTGGCCTTATCGGCCGGGATCGGGGGATTGTTGGGTAACCTGGCCTGGATCGGCTACTATTCGTGGTGGGAGCGAAACATGCATTACGTGACGGTCTTCTCCATCGCGGCCATCTCGACCGCTGCAATCCTCGTTTTCTACGTGCGGTTCGTCAAATTCATGGAACGACCGTAGGGAAATCTTTTCGATCTCTCCCTGCCTTTGCCCGCGCCTGGGCAACAGCTCGACAATTTTCAGCCCAGTAGCCCAATCCGTCCGTCTCCTCTGTGGTGAAGCACCATGTTCCTCTCTCTTTCCTGAAACAACGGCCAGGCAAGCAATTCCTGAGTTTCAGATTTTTCCCTGCATCTCGGCCTTACCTCCACACCCACTCCAAACAGCGAGGAGCCCTTTTAACTCTTTAAGGAAGCGCTGATTTAATCCCATGCAGGCCGCTGAAAAGCATTTGCTGATTTTTGAAGGCGCGAGCGCTGGGCAACACGTAGCTGCGGGAGCTGCTTGGGTAGATTTGCCGGAGGCAAACCCGTCAGGGCGAGCCGAGCGGGAGCGAGCGAGTCAATACCCGCAGCGGTCTCGCCCGAGCGAGCAACGCGGCAAAAATCGACAAATGGTTTCAGCCCTGCGGGTTGCGAAGATAACAGGCCGGGGGCTGTGTTGGCTTGGCAATTACAGCCCGCTGCGGGGATGCTCGTGCCAAGCCGCCTTGCCCGCGGCCCATGGCTTGCCCGGTCGTTGCTTCGCATCCGCTACGGCTTCCCGCAACGGCCTCTATGCGATTAAATCAGCGTTTCCTTAACGCCGCCTCCCATGATCTCAGGAATTCCCAATGCAAATTACGGTTGAATGATTCCGCGCAAGTGGAAGAGGATTACCGTTTCTCAACGCCTCCGACCGACCGCTTTTAAATAAATGAACAAGATAATTTCCCTGAATGGTGAGTGGCAGATCCGATGGAACGATGGTGAGCGGGGCGAGCGAATCGCCCGTGTGCTTGCGGGAGACGTCAAGTGGAACCGCGCCTGGCCCGCGAATGTCCCCGGCAGCGTGCATGAATCGCTGATTGCGGCCGGAGTCATTCCCGAGCCGAACCTCGGCACCAATGTGCTGGCATGCCGCTGGGTGGAGGAAACTATCTGGTATTATCGCAGGACTTTTGAGGCTCCCGAGCTGGCGGCCGGTGAGCGGGCCTGGGTGTTTTTTGAGTCGCTGGATCTGGCGGCCTCGGTCTACCTCAACGGGAAATCCCTCGGCTCGCATGCCAATGCCTTTCATCCGCTGAGAGTGGAGGCCACCGATGCACTCCGTGCCGGAACCAATGAGATCGTGGTGCAGGTGGAGGCGGGGCTCTTTCATACGATGGACCGCGCCGCCGATGGCTACGGATTGCGCCTGAACCATCGCCTCGCAAAGACGCCTTGGTTGCGCAAGACCCAAAGCCAGCAGGGTTGGGACTGGTCGCCGCGGCTCATGAATGTCGGCATCCCTGGCGATGTGCGCCTGGAGATCGCTTCCGGTGTCCGGTGGGAAAACCTGAGCGTCACCACCGACCTTTCCTTGGAGACCAAACGCGGTCAGGTGAAGGCCCGTCTCTTTGCCGAAAATCTCGGCCAAGCCGAACTCTCCGCCGAGATCCTCCTTCGCATCGATGAAACGGGACAGACCGAACGCCGTCAAGTGACGCTCGCTCCGGGAATGAACACCCTGGAGGCCAGCCTCTCGATGGAAAATCCCGGGTTGTGGTGGCCGGTGGGGCATGGTTCCCAGACGCGCTACACGGTGCGGGTGGAACTCCACAACGCCTCGGGCCAATTTGGCGGCGATACCCGCCGGGTAGGTTTTCGCGAGGTGCGGATCAATCAGCTTCCGCATCCCGTCGAGGGGCGTTTCTTCACCGTTGAGGTGAATGGAAAGCCGATATTTTGCAAGGGGGGGAACTATGTTCCCGTGGATCTCATCTTGAGCCGGATCAATCGCAGTCGCCATGAAGTGCTCATAGATCTTGCGCTTGAGGCCAACTGCAATTTCCTGCGGGTCTGGGGCGGCGGCGTCTATGAAGGCGCGGATTTTTACGACCTGTGCGACGAGCGCGGCATTCTGGTCTGGCAGGATTTTATTTTCGCCTGCTTCAAATACCCCGCCACCGATGAGCATTTCCTCGCCGATGTCTGCGTCGAGGCCACGCACCAAGTGCGTCGTTTGGCCCACCATCCGAGCCTCATCATCTGGTGCGGAAACAACGAGATCGAATGGGGTTCATGGGAGTGGGAATATGAAAAAGGCGTCGCCTACCCCGACTATGCGCTTTACCACCTGGTCTTGCCGCGAATTCTTCGCGCGGAGGATCCCGGCCGCTACTACCAGCCGAGTTCGCCCTTTTCGCCGGATGGTGAAACGGCAAACCACAACCTCTGGGGGGATCAACATCCTTGGCAGGTCGGTTTTGGCGACAATGATTTTCGCAAGTATCGCGAGATGCCATGCCGGTTCCCGAACGAAGGCGGTATTTTGGGGCCAAACAGTTTGCCAGCCGTGCGTGCGGCGCTGGCAGGCGGGGAGGAAAAACCCGGTTCATTCGCCTGGGAACTTCACGACAACAGCCTCACCGCCTGGGACAACATCCCGGCCTACTCACCAGACCTCATGCTCGAGCAATGGCTCGGCAAGAAAGTCGAGGATCTGACAATCGAGGATTATGTGTATTGGGCGGGGGTGGTTCAGGGCTCCGGACTGGCCGAGTATATCAAAAATTTCCGCCGCCGGATGTTCGACAGCTCTGCGGCCGTCTTCTGGATGCTTAATGATATCTGGCCCTGCTCGCGAAGCTGGACGATCATCGATGCCCTTGCCAACCGGACACCGGCTTTCTGGCCCGTTCGCCGCGCCTTCCAGCGGGAGTCGGTGGTGGTCGTTCGGGAGAACGACACGGTTCGCATCTTCGGCGTGAACGATGGACCCGAAATCGAGGCGGAACTGCACTTTGGCCTGCTTGAGTTGAAGGGAACCTATCCCTTCGAGCGCACCATCCCTGTGAAGCTCCCGGGCAACGCCAGCACGGTCCTTGCGGAGTTTTCTGCCACCGAATGGGACACTCTCGGGATTACCAAGCATGTCGCCTTCGCGCGGTTGGTGCACAAGGGGTCGGAGGTGGCGCGCGACGCCTTGGTTCTACCCTTCTTCCGGGAAATGGAATGGCCGCAGGCTAATGTCGGCGTAGAAGTCGCCAACGGCTTTGCCACTTTCACCAGCAACAGCTTCGCATGGCGGATTTGCCTCGACCTGGATGGCGACCGGCCGTTGCCTGATAACTTTTTTGATGTCTATCCCGGCATCCCCACCGTTCTGCCTTGGCCGGAGAGCCTCGGGGAACCGAAGATTCTCCGCTGGGGCAACCCTTGAGAAATCCCCGATTTTACGACGGAGGGGATTCTGACAGGATAAACTTTTTGTTTGGAAAAAGATAAGACGACGCAAGGAATTATAGGAATTATGAAGCGTGGAAGATCACTCCGGCCCGGCCAGCTTTTGGATCTTCGATTCCCGGAGCTTCCCAATACGCTGTGCGGCGTGTTCCGCGGCAAAGAAATCCAGCCGCGACTTCTTGCGTCATTGCCCCGAAACTACACTCCGGACGCTCGATTTCCTCTGCTGGTCTATTTGACGGGAGGTGAGGGCGGCGAGGTCACCGAGAGCGAAATCAGTTATGTCCGTCGGCTAACGGAGGATCAGGATTTTATTGCAGTGACCATGCCGCTCTTCAAAAAGGGTCTGGATTCTTCCGAGATATTCAACGGCTTGTTGATCAGTGCATACGACGACTATCCCCTGATCGCTCGCTGTTATCAAACAATGCTCAAAGCTCTCTTCAAAGCGGTCCCCAATCTCGATCCGCAGCGAAGTCTGATGGGAGGTTTTTCCAACGGGGCTCACACGACGGCCCTGCTCCTTTCCTGCGTCGACTCATTCGTGCTGAAACACTTTGCAGGCTTCTTTCTTCTGGATGGCGGATGGCATATTGCCAGCCATCACAAGCTGGCCATCCAGCGCAAAAGGATCGTCTATTTCATTGGCGGCAGCCGCAGACGAAAACACCGGCGGTGCCTCTTGGATCGCCTGGATGCCACGCATGCCATGGGAAAAACCCCGCATGAGGGAATGGATGCTGAGTGCGTAGCCAAGCGAACAAGGTAAAGCGCGCCGCTGCTTTGCGTCGCCCGACTGAGTAATACCATCTCCACTCTTATTCCGGTGAAATCAGCTGGTTCTTTCGGCGATGGGCGTTGTTGTCATCCCTCGGGTTATCTTCAGATAGCCCTCGGTCTTCCGCCTAGCCCATCACCAAAATCCCTTCGCTAATTCCACCAGACTAATCATGGAAATGGTATAAAAACAGAGGCCGCCTTACTGGGCGAGTTTCAGAACGGACCAGCCCGTGCTTTCCGTGAACTCCCGGGCGGCAAAGCACCAGATCACGACCTTTTTGCCGGAGAGATAGCCCGGCTCGGATTTGATGTGGCGCAGAAGGTTGATGCGTGCGGGGGTGGCTCCCGAGCCCCTCACTCCGATCACATCAACGGGAATCCCAAGGTCCAGTGCCAGTTGGTCGGCCAGTCCTGCCCCGGTGCCGTGCAGATCGTTGCCGGCATTGAAAACCATGGTGTGACTGTCCCCCAGGAGAAGGACCGGACTGGATTTGTCGATCGTTGACTTTCCGGCAGGCGCCGAGACCACGCGCGCCTTCAGTTCCTCCGAGCCTTTCCCGTCGGTTTGGTCCCCGGTAATCACGCGGGCTTCCTGACGGCTGGAAAACGCGGAGGCATCTGATTTGAGCCATGCCGGTGAGCCGATTTGTTCTTTGACGGCTTTTGCGGCGAGTTCGCAGGCGTAGGGGGACCAGTGTGTGTCGGTCTTGCAGTAGAGAAGCGGTCCCTCTGTTTTTTTCCCGAGAAAAAGGTCGGTCAAATCAACCACCTTCACGCCCTTTTCACGCAGCAGGGCATAAAACGCACGATGAGCGTCATCGAGGCGATCCTTGGCGGCGGGATCAACCTGATCGGCGTAGATCACCGCCTTGCAGGGCACCGGAAGGAGGATGAGCTCCACGCCGGCGGCCTTCAACTGGTCGTTGAAGTCCACGATCGCCGGAAGGGGGTCCGCCTTGTCGGGCGACGAGGCCTTGGAAACTTTGGCCGCCGCTTCTCCCCAGAACGTGCCGACCCCGAGATGCCGTAGTTCCGCTCTCAGGAAGTTCCAGCCCTTGTCGGTGGCGATGGACTGGGTGTCCCCCGAGGCCGCCTGCTTGGCGCAGGTTTCCTGAAAGGCTGTTGCGGTGGTGGCGGAGACAGGTTGCACGGCTCCGAGAGCGGCGAGGGAGGCGAGACCTGCTAGCAGGGTGGTTTTTTTGAACATAAGGATGGAATGGTAAGGTTTACTTGAGAGGCTCGCCCCAGTTCGGTTCGGCGAGCAGGAGTGTTTCGTCCTCGAGTTCGCTGCGGTTGATCGCCTCGTATTTCGCCGTCACGTCGGCCCACCGACGCAGACTCAGTTTCACCGTGTCGCCTGAGCGCAGGCGCGCGGCGGGTGTGGGATTGTTGTCCTGCATGCTCCAGACAAAGACGACGGCTTCCCTGCCGGCGGCTGCCGGGTCATCCGGCGATTCGAGGTTCGCCAGATGGAGCATGACGATATGGTCCTTGTAGGGCACGGATCCCGGCCGTGGGGCGGTGGACGCCGCACGCACAACGCCGCGGACTTCGACTGTCTTGCCGGCAGCAGGAATATACATGCCGGTCTCGCGTTTCCCGCCGAGCTTCAAGGGAATCATTTTCCAGTTCCCGACCCCGAGTTCGCGCATGGCGAATTCCCAAACCACGATCTTTTTGCCGGCCAGCCTGTCCTTCCCTTGCGCAAGTTCCTTTGCCAGCAATTCCCTAGTCGCGAAAGCGGCCGCATCGTTTCTAAGAATCGCATCCACCGGTCGGCCCAGGTGATGGGCCAGTTGCTCGACGAAACCCGCGGAAGCGCCCCAGCCCATGGCTTCCAACGAGTAGATGTTCGAGAAGCTGTCGCCCAGCACGAGGATCTGGGCGGCGGGATCGGGTTGGAACGGCGCATTGCCGTTCCAAACGGGTTGCACGATCACCGACTGCTTGGGGTAGAGATGCGAGTCGGCGGGCAGCTTCAGCATGGCGGCGATGTCCCCCGTGTTGCTCACAGGCTGGTTGGATCGCGTCAGTGTCAGCCCGGGACCGTCCAGAAGACCGAGCCCCCGGGCATGTTCGGCCAACAAGCCCGCCGCCATGTCCATGGCCCCGGGGGTCCAATGCGTGTCGGTTGTCAGGAATTGGGGTTCACCCGACGCCAGTTTGGCCTGCGCGAGGGCGGGAGAGACATCCAGCATATCCACGCCAGCGGCCTTGAGCTGCCTGAGGAACTCCCCGTAGGAGGCATTCTGCAGCGGAATCGGCAAGGGTTCGTGATAGCGCTTTGACAACCGCTCGGGTTCGATCATTGGCTTCACCGGCGCGGGCATCATGATGAGGTGGATGCCCTGGTCGCGCAGCTGGGCGTTGAAATCCACGATGGCCTTCACCGGGTTCGGCTGCACCAATGCCTCTCCCGCGTGACCGGTGCGGCTGCGGCTCCGGAGCACATTGGTGTTGAGGAAACCCTCGCCCGTGAGATAGCCCACCTCGGGTTGATAGAAGAGCCAGCCGTCGCGTCCGAGGTAGACCTGCTCGTTTCCCAGACCGAGGAACTCCGCCGTCATCGCCTGGGTGGGGGGGAGCGATGCGCGGGCGACGAAGGAGTCTTCCTCCAGCGCTTTTTCGTAAGCCTTCACGCCCCGCATGAAACTGGAATTCGCCGCTTGGAATCTGTCCCAGAATCCATGGTGTGCCGGATCATCGAAGGCCTTCACCGCATTGCCGGGAATGCGAAGCGCGTCATAGGCCTTCGGCCACACCCAATGGCCTTTCTCCGCAAAACCGGTGCGGACCTCGATCCAATGCTGGGTGACCGGCACCGAGAGGATCGTCGCCAAAAAAGCGCCGAGCAACGCATACGCCATCGTTCGGCTGATCGACGTTTTGCCAACCTGTTCCTCCGCGATCTCCTCGCGGGTCATCCTGGTGTACTGGGAGTCGGACATGGATTAGAAAATGAAGTAGATGAACGGATTGTACGACTGCGTGGCCATGACGACCAGCGCCAGCCAGAAGAGCAGCACGATGACCGCGGCCTTTGCGGGCGTGATCTGCCTCGTCCAATCCCAGGTCTGGACCCCGAACCAGGCGATGAAGCCGGCGAGCAGGAAACTGAGCAAATAGTAGGGTTGATACACGACTCCGGCGATGAGGCCTTCGCTTGCCTGCGGTGTCTTGAGTCCCAGCATGCTGCCGCAATAGGAGAGAGCGGTCGGCAGATCCCGCGCGCGGAAAAACACCCACGCGAAGACGACGATGACGAAGGTCAGCGCCACCTGGACCGGGCGGGGCAACCGCGTGAAGAAACCGTGCTTTCCGTGCGCGCGCTCGACGGCGAGCATCGAGCCGTGAATGCCGCCCCAGATCACGAAGTTCCAGGAAGCGCCGTGCCACAGGCCGCCCAGGAGCATGACGAGAAACAGGTTGATGTAGGTCCTGACTTCGCCTTTGCGGTTTCCGCCGAGCGGGATGTAAAGGTAATCGCGCAGCCATGAGGAGAGCGAGATGTGCCAGCGGCGCCAGAATTCCGTGATCGATGCCGATTTGTAGGGTGAGTCGAAGTTCTTCGCGAAGATGAAACCGAACATCAGTCCCAGACCGATCGCCATGTCGGAATACGCGCTGAAGTCGAAATAGATCTGGAATGCGTAGGCCACCGCGCCATACCAGGAATCCAGAAAGCCGACGGATCCCGCATTGAAGTTCAGGTCCGCGATCTTGCCGCAGGGATTGGCCAGGAGGATCTTCTTGGTCAGCCCCATTGCGAAGAAGGCGGCCCCGCGGGCGAATTTTTCCGTCGTCAGGGTGCGGCTTTCCAATTGATCGGCGAGATAGGAGAACTTCAGGATCGGGCCCGCAACAAGGTGCGGGAACATGGAAACGAAGCAGGAAAAATCCACAAAGTTCCGCATCGCCTTCGCCTCGCCGCGATACACATCGATCGTGTAACTCATCGCCTGGAACGTGTAGAAGCTGATGCCGAGCGGGAGGACCACCCGGAAGAAAGTGTCCCATTGCCAGGATTCCATGCCCAGCGAAGCGGCGAGGGCGTTGTAGCTGTCCACGCCGAAGTTGAAATACTTGAAGAAGCCCAGAACGACGAGATTCGCCGTCATGGAGACGGTGATCGCTCGTTTTTGCAGTTTGCTGCGCGGACCTCCCTCCGTCAGGCGGACCACCGGTTGATGCCAGACCTGCCAGACCTTCCAGTTGTCGTGGGCGATGGCCAGGCTCACGAACCAGTCCACCAGGGTCGTCGTGAACATCAACGGGATGAACTGCGGCTCGGCCCAGCCGTAGAAAGCGTAACCGAAGAGGATCAGGATGACATTCTGCCAGCGTTGTTGCGCGCGGTGGAGCGCGTAATACGCACCCAGGGCAAGCGGCAGGAAGTAGAAGAGAAAAATGTGGGAACTGAAAACCATGTCTTCGCTAGGCCGGATTGTTTCCGCGGCAACTCATCCGGTCATTTACCGGCGGCGCTTTCGAAGTCCTTGACCCATACCATGGGCAGGTTGGGATTGAACTCCGTCTCGTCGATGCGCTGCAGGGATTCCAGCTTGGGATCGGCCTTGATGGCATCATCCCAGCTCTGAAGCGACAGCTTCAACTCCTGCCCTTGCTTCAGGTTCGCGGCCTTCATCAGTGTCGTGTTCTGCATCACCTGCTGGATGGCAAAGAAATCCGAACCTTTCGGCAATATCGGATTCTGCGACTCGACCACCGTGAAGACTGCCGTGGTCAACGCATCCTTGTAAACCGTCTTGCCGGGATCCGGCACGGCACTCAGGAACTTGACCCGCGCAGTGACCGGTGCCGACCAAGCAGCGCCTTTGGGCGCAGCGCCCTCCACGGGATCAAAGAAGAATCCTCCGACCTGCGGCCCTCCACCGCTGCTCTCCCTGTTGAGGATAAAGCGCACTTGGCCGCGGACATTGTACACCGCGTAGGCTCCGCTACGCTGGACATCAAAGACCCGCTTGGGATCGAGCACCTTGCCCGATTCCTGTTCAGTCACCTCCACGCCGATCACATTTTTGTGGCCTCCGATGTCGGAAAGATAGAGGGCGACTTGATGCTCCTCGGCATCCTGGAATTTCAGATCAATCGCCATGCGGTTGCCCATGTGATTGATCCAGACCTTCCCACTCAGATCTTTTCCCTCCACCGGCTCAGGCAAGCGTAGGTAAACTGGAAGCATTGCTTGCGAAGGCTTGGCATTTTTAAAAACATCCATCACCTGCATTTTAAAACCGCTTTCGGCGTATTTATAAAACATGTCATTCGTAAGAGGAAGAATCTGGGGAGCGCCGTGGAAGCAGACATAGGCCGGGGGCGCTGACTTGGCACCGACGATGAAGAAGCCGTCCTTGCCATATTTGCCCTTCCAATCGCCCAGCGTGGTGCTATCCGACCTCACGAAGGATGCCGATGGCGCAACCTTGCTGTCATTGGCTGAGGGGAATTTGATGACCTGCCAGTCTTTCGTCATGGCTGCGCGGGTCAAGGCGATGATGACAACCCGGGGCTGCGGGCTTTGTTTGACGAAGCGATCGCCATAGCGGCGGGGAACAAGATTTCCGCCATTGGCTTCATCTCTCCGGGCCACGGGAATCCCCAAGGTCCTGGAAAGATGCTCCGGGAATCCCGCTCCAAAGACATCGTTCTTCACTGTTCTGGACAAGTGCATGACATTGCTGTCTCCCATGACAAGCACGGGATCGATGCGCTCGCTCTTGGAGCTTTGCGTGACGCTGTCGAAAACGGCGCCATCCAGCATGACCTGCTGAACCTTGATCGTGGCTGGCAGTCCATATTTCTCAGGGTTGGTGGCATTATCACCGTATTCCTTCTTAGGGATGATATCGTTGTGGGAGAAGATCTGGAAAGGCGTCGGGAAATCAACCTCCTTGGTTGTAAAACGGGACTTCTGATCGGCAGCCTCATTGGCGAAGCCGTAGCGCTGGAGTCGCTCGCCAAGGATCTTGCAAGCTTCCAGGATGCCCGCCGTGGACCAATGGTGGTCATACTTGTTGAAGCAGTCCACCCCTTCGGATTGGAGTTTGTCGGCAAACGGATCGGCAAGATCGATGACCTCGACATTCGCCTTCATCAACGCAAGCAGGCCATCGTTGTAAGCCGGCCAGATATCGTCTTTCGGGCCGATTTGTCCCGGCACGAGCTTGTGCGCATGCAGGGTGACCGCGTTTTCCACCGGGATCACGATGAGATCCGTGTTCTGTTCCGCCAATTGCTGGCTGAAGGCAATCAAGGAGTCGATCGCCGAGGGCTTTCCCGTCATCCCTTCATTTTTGGCAACAAGCTCGACCACGGCATTCTGAAAGAGCGCGCCGTTCGCATCGTTGTAGCCTTTATTCTTGATGATCTCATCAAACCTGGCGTTCAGCTTCTGCCTCACCTCGGGCGAGAGAGGGCGCTTCTTACGCGCCTCAAGAGTTGCTATGTCGCGATCGATCGCCGCTTTCCTTGCTTCCAATTCCTTGGCCCGTTCCTGCGCCGTGGGGCCAGCCTGCGAATCCGCTCCATGGATGGCAAGCGGGGTCAGGAAAGCCCCCAGCACAAGGAACCCCAGAGCGCGTCCGAGAAACGCAGAGCGTGAGTGGCGGGCACGAAGCGGGGTGGGGGAGTTGTTCGGCATGGAGGTAAACCGAAAATCTAATCAGGAAGGTGGAATGGTGGAAAGGTGGAAAGGTGGAAAGGTGGACCCGCCGCCGCCCCCAACGGGTTCACCCCGTTGGAGCGCAAGTTCTGATCGGGAGGCCGGGCCGCCGCCCCCAACGGGTTCACCCCGTTGGAGCGAAAGTTCCCCCTTGCATCGAACACACTCGATGCAACCTTACCTTCCTATGAAAGTGCGACCTCGCAGGATGCCACTCGTCCACAGATTGCTCTACACATGGGACGGGTGGCCCTCCGGATCCGGCGCCTCTCTTCCCGACCAGCCCGACCTCTCCGGAATCGACCCCCTCTGGCTCGCGGACGGGTTCCGTCGACTTGGATGCCGATGGTCACGTGACTTCGTTCAGATGAGCTTCGAAGTCGAGCCCGCTGTCTCGCCGGCATTCTTCGCCATGCGGGTCAAGGGGAGGCTTGACCACGCCATGCGACAGTCGGGCGCTCCCGTGCAATGGTCCCGCAAAGTCGGTATGCGCTCCCTGGGAGAGAATACCGACAGCGTGGTGGAGCGCTACCTCACCTTGCAGCAGAAGCGCGGCGACTTTGCCGATCCCCATTACGCCCGGACACTGGCGGAGTTCAGCAGGGAATTTCCCTCCGTCCGTTTGGAAGACCCTGCCGAGTCCGCACGCGGCCGATATTGGTACAACCTCCATCTCGTGGCAGTGACCGGTAGCCGGTGGAGGATCGGCAGGGAGGATTTCCTTCCGAAACTTGCTTCCGCCATCCCCGAGTGGGCGGACGAGGAGGAGATTGCCCTCAAGTCGATGTCGTTCATGCCCGATCACGTGCATCTGGCGTTCCGAGGGAATCCCCTCCGGTCGCCCGCCGAGATTGCAGAGGGGTGCTGGCGGGCATTGAACAGAGCGTCTGGTTTGAGGCTCTTCTCGGATCGGGTTTACGTGGGAAGTTTCTCCTCCTATTCCCGTCAGTCGATCCAGGTCTAGTCCCGGATCAGAACTCTCCTTCCCATGGGACAAGCCCACGGGGGAGGGGATCCGCAGTCCGCCCCCAACGGGCTCGCCCCGTTGGAGCGCAAGTTCCGATCGGTTCGACCCTCGACCCTCGCCTTTCGCCTTTCGCCTTTCGCCTTTCGCCTTCAGCCTCCGATCATGCTTGATATCATGGGAATGTATGGCAAAATGTGCGTCATGAGAACCGCCACGATAAGGGACGCCCAGCATCACTTTTCAGCCTTGATTCGCTTGGTTCAGAGGGGCGAAGAGATTGAGGTGCTGAGTCGCAGGGTTCCCGTGGCCAGAATCGTTCCCGCGAGGCCTTTGGATTTCAAATCCAGGGCGGTGGATTGGTCGGATCACGGGGAGAAACTCAAGAAGTTGTGGAAGGGGAAAAAGATCAAGGGTACTTCAACCAGTCAACTTCTGGACGAGCTGCGCGGCGAACGATGAGTGGGCCCTATTTGGACACGGGGTTGGTAATGAAACTGGTCATCGATGAGCCGTTAAGCGCAATGGTTGCGGGATGGTTGGCTCAAAGGCGAGCACCAGTACCTTATACCCGCTTGGTCGAAGTCGAACTTGAGAACACACTTCATGCGAAGCTTTTCAGAAAGGAAATCACCGTCAGGCAGCTCAAAGATGCCCAGAGTTTTGTCAGGAACCTCCTGATGGAGGGAAATTTTTTCCGCCCGGATCTTTCCTTGGAAGCCGTGGTTCTGGAGGCCTTGGAAGCCATGCCCAAAACCACGATCATCACAGGATGCAGAACCCTTGATCTCCTCCATGTGATGAGCGGAAAGATCCTGGGGTGCTCGGAATTCCTGACCTCTGACAAGCGCCAGGCGGAAACGGCCCGGACCTATGGGCTAAAGGTGGAATTTTTCACGGAGTAATGGAAGAGCTGATGGGCCGCCCCCAACGGGTTCATCCCGTTGGAGCGCAAACAAATCGACCCTCGACCTCTGGTTGCTAGTTGCTAGTTGCTGAAGGCTGATGGGCCGCCCCCAACGGGTTCATCCCGTTGGAGCGCAAGTTCCGATCGGTTCAACCCTCGACCCTCGACCCTCGACTTCCCTGACCTCTGATTGCTGACACGTGCCGAGCACAAGTTCTGAAACTACCCCCGTCCTTCAGCCTATTAGCCCCGCATTGACAGCAGTGCTAGCAATGATGATAATCTAAGCATGAGCACGACACTCACAATCCGAAATCTAGCGGCGCCGGTGAAGCAACGACTGAGGGTTTTTGCCGCAAGTCATGGCCGATCGATGGAGGCGGAGGCGAGGGAGATTCTGACCATGGCCCTGGAGGATGCCCAGATGGCCCCCCCTGAGTTAGTGAGTGAGATGCGGAAGCGACTTACGGCGGTTCGCGGAACTTGGAAGAAGCATTCCGGAGGGAGCTCCACAGGGGCAATCATGCGGGAATTAAGAGGCGATGAATGAATTTGTTGTTGTCGATACGAATGTCCTGCTGGACGTCTTGAATTCCGATCCGGAATGGGCCGACTGGTCCGAGGAGCAGATGAGCCGGTTCCCGAAACGTCTGATTATTAATCCCATCATCTATACGGAACTATGTTATACGGCCGCCGCCATCGAGGAGGTTGAGTCGGCGGTCGAATTGCTTGGCCTCATCTACAGGGACATGCCCAAGGAGGCTCTCTTTCTCGCATCACAAGCCTTTCGGGTTTATCGGGAGCGTGGTGGAACAAAGACGGCTCCCCTGGCCGACTTCTTCATTGGTGCCCATGCACAGGCCTCGAGTTATCGGATACTGACACGGGATGTGGAGAGGTATCGTACTTATTTTCCCGGCGTGCAACTAATCGCCCCCGTTGGGAGTTGAAGGATCCCGCAGGTTCTTGGTTCGTTGCCCCCCAACGGGTTCACCCCGTTGGAGCGAAAGTTCTGATCGGGAGGCCGGGCAGCCCGCCCCTCATCCCTCATAATTCATCCTTCATAAATTTTTTCCCTCCCCTCCACAAAAAAACACTTGACCACAGAGGTTTATTAGGGATGCTAAGTGTAATAACTACTCCAAATAGTCAAAAGCGCTAGAAAGCACCCACTGCACCCCCCCCATAGCAAAGCGAAATCACCTAGCCACGATGCACAGCATGCCCACCCACGCCCTCATCCCATCAAGCTTCGCTCGTTCCGCTCGGCCCGCCGCTTCGCTCTTTGGCTCAGCCTTCAGTCTCCTCCGTTTTAGCCTTCAGCCTTTAGCCTTTAGCCTTTCCATCCTCCTCCTCCTCCTCCTTCCCGGTGTGGCCAAGGCGCAGACCACGACCGACTGGAAGAGCAATGCAGGTTCGACAAATTGGGCCACCGGCGGAAACTGGTCCACGGGATCTGCCCCCGGTAGCACCGGCATCGCGCGTTTTAACCAGACAAGCTATGCATTCCAGCCGACCGCTGGAACAACCACGATCGGCGGCCTGGTCTTCGGTGACGGTACCACCGCCACGGCGGCCACGACCATCACCATCACCCAGCTCACCTTGGGAACAAGCGGAATCAATATCTTTGCCAACGCTGGGGCAGCCACCTTGACAAACGGTTTTATCTTCCTCAACGGAAGCCAGACATGGGCCAATAACTCCTCGAGCCTGCTCACCGTCTCATCGGGAGTCAGGACAGCCAATAACTTGAGTTCCACGCTCACCGTGACTGGCTCTGGGAACACCACGATTTCCGGAGTTATTGCAAACCAAGGCACCGGAATCACCACCCTCGTAAAAGACGGCAACGGCAACCTGACCCTATCGGGTGCCAATACCTTCTCCGGCACCACGACCCTCTCCGCAGGCCAACTGACACTTTCTAATAGTGCCGCCCTCGCCAGCTCTACCTTCCTCGGCGGTTCCGGCATCCTCAGCTTCGGAAGCCTCACCGGCGCCACCTTCGGCGGGCTGGGAGCATCGTCGGCTCTCGCCCTCAACAATGATACCGGAAGCGCCGTCACCCTCACCGTTGGCGGCAATAACGCCTCCACCACCCAATCCGGAGCCATCTCTGGATCTGGCGGCCTCACCAAGACCGGCACCTTGTCCACATTGACCCTATCCGCTGTCAACACCTACACCGGCGGCACCATTGTCAGCACCGGCACCTTGGCCTTTGGAATTGACAACGCGCTCGACAACACAGGTGCAGTGAGCGTCAACGGCGGCACCCTCGACATCGGTTCATTCAGCGACACGGTTGGTGCAGTCACCATCGGCAATGGTGCTACGATCACCGGCACTACCGGCGTCCTCACCGGTTCCAGTTACAACGCCACCAACGGCTCAACTGGGGCGACCATCAGCGCCATCCTTGGCGGTAATGGAGTTTCCCTCACAAAGACCGGAGGAGCCGACTTGATCCTCACCCGTGCCAATACCTATTCCGGCACCACCACCGTCAGCGCCGGCACTCTCCAGATCGGGAATAACAACGCCCTCGGAACCGGAACTCTCGTGATCAATGGCGGCAACCTCAGCTCCGACAGCACCAACGCCCGCACCCTGGCCAACAACTTCGCCTTCACGGCCAACTCCTCAATTGGCAGCAGCAGCAGTCTCAATAACGGCGCCCTCACCTTCAGCGGTACCGGCGATCTCGGCACCATCTCCCGCACCCTAACGATCAACAGTGCCGTGACCTTCGCCGGGACTCTCACCAACACCGGCGGCTTTACCAAGACCGGTACCGGCACCCTGACATTGAGCGGTAACAATACTTTCCAAGGAGGTGTAGCCGTACAGGATGGTACCCTCTCCATTGCCTCGATTAACAATGGAGGAGCAATCGGCGTTCTTGGTACGGGTAATGCAGTTGTTCTAGGTACCACTGGAAAGACCGGAACTATCTCCTACACTGGCGCGACGGCCAGCTCGACCAAGAATTTTTCAATGAATAACTCTGGAGCTAGCGGCGCCTTCGAAGTGACAAGATCTGATACCGCCCTGACCCTCTCCGGAACTATAAATGGAGGAAACATCAATACCACACAAACCAAATTAGGCGCAGGCACACTGATCCTCAGCGGTATGAACCAATTCGGAGGCGCCCTCTTCGTGAATGAAGGAACTCTCTCCATCAACACAATCAATAACGAGAGTGTAACTGGCACCCTAGGCAGCAGCACCAATGCAGTCACCCTCGGAAGCAGTGGAAAGACCGGAACCCTCTCCTTCACGGGCGCAACGGCCAGCTCCTCCAAGAAGTTCACCATGGCATCGGGAACCACAGGCATCTTCGAAGTGACCGGATCCACCACAGCCCTGACCCTCAGCGGAGCGATCGGCGGTTCTGGTGCCCTTTCCAAGAGTGGCTCTGGAACACTGACCCTCTCAGCAGCCAACACCTACAGCGGAAACACCACCGTCAACGGTGGCACCCTCCTCCTCTCCGGTGCCAACACGGCACTCGGCGACACCAACGGCACCCTCACGATCAATGGCGGCACACTCAATCTCGGAACCTTCAGCCGTACCAACAGCACCTTCACGATCGCGGGCGGATCGATCACCAACGGCACCCTGACTGCGGCCTCCTACGCCCTCAATGGCGGCACGATCTTCAGCATCCTGGGTAACGGTGCAGTGAGCGTGGGAGGCAACGCGACCCTCGGCTCCGCGGGACGTCTCAACAGTGGCTCCTCTGTCAATATCTCCAGTGGCGGCCTCACCCTCGGCGGCAATGAGACGGTGGCCAGCTTCACCAACTCGGGTACCCTGGGCGGCACCGGCACCCTCACGGCTACCACTTACGCCCTCAATGGCGGCACGATCAACGCGAACCTCGGAGCGGGAGCCATCACGGTCTCGACCGGCACGACGACCCTCGGCTCTGCGGGACGCTTCAGCAATAGCTCCACGCTCAATATCGCAAGCGGTGGCCTGACCCTCGCCGGAGCAGAAACCATCAGCTCCTTCACCAACTCTGGTGGAACTCTTGCTGGTACTGGTCTGACCCTGACAGCAGGAACCTACCAACTCAATGGTGGTACGGTGAGTGCAAATCTTGGTGGAGGAACCCTTTTTGTGGGAGGTACGGCAACTCTGAGTGGCAACGCGGGAGCCTCCGTGGTGAATGCAACCAACGGAACCTTGATCCTCAATGGTCAGCTGACCAGCAGCTCTGCTGCCTTGACTATCAGTAACAATGCAACGGTGACGCTTGGAACCAATCAAAACATTGGATCGCTGACGCTGACCAATGGTACTCTTGGAGGAACAGGCACCCTGACTGCGGCCACCTACGCCCTTAATGATGGCACGATCAATGCGAACCTGGGCGGCGGCACGATCAACGTCGGCGGAAATACTCTCTTCAACGGCGCGGCCGCAGCCACGGCCGTCAACGTGAACAGCGGCACCCTTACTTCAGGCAGCGCAGACCGCCTGAGCAGCAGCGCCACCGTAGCAGTCTCCAATGGTGCCACCCTGAACCTTGGCGGATTCAACCAAACACTGGCTGGGCTGACCGGAAGCGGCAGTGTGACCAACAGCGGCGGCACTCTGACCCTGTCCAATAGTAGCGGCACCAACACCTTCGACGGATCGATCGCTGGAGCTGGCGCCCTCACCAAGAGCGGAAACGGAGCGGTCACGCTCGCTGGGAATAACACCTTCTCTGGCGGCATCTCGCTGAATAGTGGCACCCTCAACTTCAGTTCCAGCTCCTCACTGGGTACTGGTTCCATAGGTATGCAAGGCGGCAGCACGCTTGCCTACAAGGGCATCCCGGCGACATCCTTTGGCAATGCCATCTCGGTCTCCGGTGGAGGAACAAGTATCATCGACGGTAATGCTACTAATGCCACTCTCACCGGGACGATCAGCCTCGCCAACTCATCAACCCTTCAACTCCAGAATGGTGACTTCCTAGTGAATACAAACATCACTGGTCAGGGAGCATTGAACCTCTCAGGTTCGTCTGCAACCCTCAGTGCTAACAACAACTACTCGGGTGGCACTCTGCTCAACTCAGGAGTGTTGAACATCAATAACAACTCCGCGCTTGGAACCGGAACATTGACGATCACTAGCGGCACTACCCTCAACAATACCTCGGGAGGTGATGTCAGCATCAACAATGCAATTAACCTGAACAGCTTCACCTTCCTCGGTTCAGGGAATCTATCTCAGAACACGGGTGCGATCTCCCTTCAGGGCAACTCCACAATTAACGTGGCGGCCAAGACCCTACTCCTCGGTGGAAATATTAGCGGATCCGAGCTTGGGTTGAGCAAGACTGGTACAGGAACGTTGAGTCTCAGCGGTAACAATAGCTACACAGGCACCACCACTGTCAATAACGGGCCACTTAGCCTCGGCACAACTGGTAGACTCTCCGGGACAACCAATGTGACGGTGAATGCCGGATCCACCCTCCTGCTAGGCTCCACGACGGCTAACAGCATCAACACAAACGCTGTGCTTAACCTCAATGGTGGTACTCTCTCCATGGGAGCCGCAGGCACGGGCGGAGCCCGCGCCTCTAGCCAGACCTTCAAGAGCCTGACGCTCACAGCCAACAGCACGATCGACTTCTCGGCTCTCTCGGGTACTTCCTCGCTGACCTTCGGAAGCATCAATAACGGATCAAACACTCTGTTCGTCTACAACTACGTTGCTGGCTCTACTCGCCTTTACGATAAGTTGGGTGATACTGATTCAGGGTTGACTCTTGCTAATATTCACTTCTACAGCGGCGGCATCGGATCATCGACCTTCCTTGGTATCGGTGGGTTCACCGCAGCAGGAGGTCTTACTGAGATCGTCCCTGTTCCTGAACCGAGTGTGATCGTCGCGGCAATCCTGCTGCTCGGTTGGATGCTCTTTGCTAACCGCGGAGTCCTAAGTGGCTACCTAAGCAGCCTGATCAGTCGGAGCCGCAGAGCTTAACTCTCAGCTACCCCCAACCCCCCCATGAAACAAGCGCGCAAAATTGTTACAGTTTTCTTCCAGGCGTTCTTCGTCTGGAGATAAGGGATCGTCCCTCCACAGATAATCCCTTAGGGTTTATCTGTGCAAACTGACACCTCCCACGGGACGAGCCCGTGGGGGAGTGACCCAAGTCTTTGTCTTTTCCTCCGCGCCTCTGCGCCTCTGCGCGAGTTTTTTGCAGTAAGACAGAAATGTTTCACGCGGAGGCGCGGAGAACGCGGTGGATAGAGATGAAATCATTACGTCTGATTTCAGTGAATGAGTGGGGGCTAATCATCACTATCCAATTTCATTAGAAAAAACTCTGCGTTCTCCGCGCCTCCGCGTGAACCTTTGTATTTTCAACGACTCTGATTAATTTGCCGGGAATGACAATTTAACTAGATAATGCTCTAGGACCAGTCGCTCTGGGGGATGTGCCCCTAGTTGAGCTCCGACGACTGTACCTCCCACGGGACAAGCCCGTGGGGGAGTTGACCCGTCTGATACCTAAACCAGCAAGCCCGTTGGGGAGTTGACCCGTCTGATACCTAAACCAACAAGCCCGTGGGGGAGTTGACCCGGCTGACATCTTGCTTTGATAGTAGAAAAAACCTCTGCGATTGTACTAGCTTGCGCCCGCAAGGCTAGCCCTCCGGGTCCGCCTTCGGCGGCTACAACTCGCCTTTCCCAAAGGCTCGTTTCAGCGCCTCAGCGGGAGAATTATCTTAATTTTCTTCGCGTCAAATAAACCCGAAACCGCTCTACGCTCTGTGCGTCAGCATTGCTGCGCCGAAGACTCCGGCGCTATCTCCGAGAAGGGGGCGTAGCAGTGGGGTGTCGAAGCGGTCATTGAAGAGATGGGTGCGGACAGCCTCCCGGGTCTCCGGCGTGTAGAGCAGGTCGAGATTCCCCACGCCGCCGCCGATCACGATGGCATCCGGATCAAGGATATTCACGACGGCTCCGAGAGCCTCCGCGAATTTCGAGCGGAGTCGCTCCAGGGTCTCGAGAGCGTTTTTATCCCCTGTTACCGCCAGTTTCACGATCTCAGGAAGTCTGAGTGATTTCCCGCTAAGCTTCTCATAATAACGCTCGAGCGCCGGTCCTGAGCAGACGTTCTCGATGCAACCCCTGCGCCCGCAGTAGCAGGGAGTCTCCTCGCCGCGCAGGGGATTGTGCCCCCACTCGCCGCAGATCCCATGAGGGCCAGTCAGGACACGTCCCTCGACGACAATGCCTCCGCCGACTCCGGTGCCCAGGATGATGCCGAAGACGGTCTTGTGTCCCTTGGCCGCCCCGAGGGTCGCCTCGGCAAGCGCGCAGCAGTTGGCATCATTGGCCAGGATCACCTCGCATCCTAGGAGACGCGAGAGATCAGCTGCCAGGGGCTTTCCGTTGAGGCAGAGGGTATTGGAGTTCTTGAGAAGTCCGGTGGCGGGGATCGTGACTCCCGGGGTGCCGATCCCGATTGCGGCCGGTCTTTTCATTCCGGATTCGTTCTCAAGCATCGAAACCAGCTTTGCAAGATGCTCCAGGACACGCTCGTAACCCTCCACCGCACCGGTGGGAACGCGGAGTCGGCAGAGTGCCTGGGCGGGATTTGAAGGATCGAGGATGGCTCCTTCGATCTTTGTTCCCCCGAGATCGATCCCCCAAAGCGGGCTGCCTGATTCCGGATTCATGGCAAGTGATGCTCTCTCCATGGGTGGATTATGAATGATTTCCGAGGAAATGGGTATCGGGTAATACTATTGAGCTCTTTTTTGATTTGAGTAAAATCCAGTACTTTCTCAGTCATTCTTCAACACTCTCATTAAAACCAATCGATGATTAGCGAAGAACAAATCAATTCCACTGATGTGGGGGCCAGGAAGATTCTTTCCGGGCTAGCTGCCAAGGCGGGCCTCTCCCTTGCCGGTGCCACGATCCGGCGCTCTTCTTCCAGGTTCTGCCTGGGTGTCGAGCACGGTGATTATAACGGCACGCAGCTCTTCGGTGTCGGCACGGACCGATTCATCTGGATGGCCTTCAAGCCTAATGACTCCGGCCGTCTCCGTCTCTATAGCGGGAACTTCGAGCAGGATGGCCTGATCGACTTGCCTCTCGATGCTATTCCCGAGCCCGGGACGGCTCCCGATTCCTGGTCGCGGTTTCCCCTCGGTGTCGCCTGGATCCTCCAGAAAAAAGGATACAAGCTTCAGAAGGGTATGGATGCGGTGCTGTACGGGAATATACCCGGTGGCGGGATGTCCCGCTCGGCGTCGCTGACGCTCAATCTCTTGATCTCGCTGGCCGAGGTGAACGGTATCGAATTCCCTTCGCAGATGGGGATCGTTGATCTCGCCCAGGCTGTGGAGAATGAGTACATCGGCTCTCCTTGCGGAAATCTCGATCAGATCATGATCCTCTTTGCGCGCGAGGGGATGGGGACTCACTATAATCCTGCCGATCGCTCGATCCGCCATGTGCCTCTCGGTGAGGGAGCTCCCGACTTCCGGATCATGAGCCTGGATACCGGGACAATCCGTCCCGGACTGGAGAAATCGACCTACAAGATCCGCCATACGGAATGCCGTGAGATGGTCGATCTCTGCCGCGAACCCTTCGGGATCGAGTCGCTGGGCGACGTGCGCTCCGAAGAACTCTTCCGATCGATCCTATCAAGATTCGGCGACAGCCATCCCCATCTCTGCAAGCGTCTCGACTACATCTACCATGCCCAGTTGCGGTTCGAGCGGATGATGGCGGCTTGGCAGCAGGGAGATATCGGGGAGGTCGGGGCCATCTTTCGTGCGGACGGCCTCGGACTGCGTGATGACTACCAAATCTCTGGCAAGGAACTCGAAACCATGTGCGATATCGTGAGGACCATTCCGGGTGTTCTCGGCGAGCGGATGCTTGGCGGCGGTGACCGTGGCGCCAGCGGTGCTCTGGTGCTTAGCGAGAGCGAGGCGGCTGTCCGCTCTGCTGTGGAGACCGCCTATCCGCGCAGTCATCCCGAGTATGTCGGCAGTTATGCCGTTCATTCCTGCAAGATGGTAGATGGAATCAAAACTCTGCCAGGCTGGGAATAGATGTCTGATCTTCGTCCCCACCGCCGCTGGAATCCGCTCACTCGCGAGTGGCTCCTCGTCTCCCCGCACCGCGCCTCCCGCCCTTGGCTGGGTCAGGTGGAGACTGTCAGTGAAGGGCGTCCCTCCTACGATCCCGGCTGCACGCTCTGTCCCGGAAACAAGCGCGTGGGCGGCGAGGTGAATCCGGACTACAAGGAGACGTTTTTCTTCGGCAACGACTTCCCCTCGCTTCTTCCCCCTATGGGAACTATGGGAACTAAGGAAACTCTGGAAACGGAAGCTCCGGCTTCAACCTCTTCGCCGCTTTTCCAGTCGAGGAATGTCTCCGGCGAATGCCGGGTGATCTGCTTCTCGCCACGCCATGATCTCTCACTGGCCCAGATGTCCCGGGAGGAGATCGGCAATGTCATTGGAACCTGGCAGGATCAGAGCGCCGATCTCGGAAGCCGGAACCGCTGGGTGCAGGTCTTCGAGAACAAGGGCGCGGCGATGGGATGCTCCAATCCCCATCCTCATGGCCAGATCTGGGCGGGGGATTTCATTCCTGAGGAACCGGCCAAGGAAGATCTCTCGCAGAAGGAGTATTTCCGCGAGCATGGGCGGCCTCTGCTGCTCGACTACGCTGCGGAGGAACTCCGCGATGGCTCACGCACTGTGGTCGAGGGTGAGCATTGGTTCGCTGTCGTTCCTTACTGGGCACTCTGGCCTTACGAGACGCTACTCCTCCCGAAGCATGAGCATGTGGCCCGCCTGACCTCTCTGCCGGAGAGTCACAAGCTCGATCTTGCCGAGACGATGCGCCGACTCCTTGTGCGCTACGACAATCTCTTCCAATGCTCCTTCCCGTACTCGATGGGATGGCATGGGGCTCCTTTCCCGGCGGTCGATGGAGAGAAGCCTGAGAAGCAGGAGAATGATGACGAGTACTGGCAGCTTCACGCCCATTTCTACCCACCGCTCCTCCGCTCGGCCTCGGTGAAGAAGTTCCTGGTCGGCTACGAGATGCTAGCCGAGGGTCAGCGCGATCTCACGGCTGAGCAGGCCGCGGAGCGTCTACGCTCTCTTCCGGATCGTCATTACACGGCCTGATCCGGGTGAGGGGAAGCTCCCCCTTCCGGCGCCTGTTCCGATATCTCTTTAGGAGAGCTTGCCCGAGTGCCCTTTTCATGGAAAATATGGCGGATCGCACGCCATCGCTACAGTTGGGAAGAGGGTAGGGAACGTCGTCGGAAGCCATGGTTTCTACGGCTCTGGTTTCTCGTGCCAATAACGCTCCTGATCCTGACTTCGCTGGGGGCCCTGATCGTCTACGGATGGCTGGTTTCGGAGTTCAAGGCCAAGGCTGACTCCTTTGATCTGGCTAAGATCCCCAAGATGGAGTCGGCGAGCGTCATCCTGGATCGCAATGCTCAGCAGATGGGCAAGATCTTCATCCAGAATCGCCTGCCCATTCCCTATGATCAGATCCCTAAGGAGATGGTGAATGCCGTTGTCGCGGAGGAGGACAATAGGTTCTTCGATCATCACGGCGTCGATTACTTCGGAGTGATGCGTGCGGCGGTCAGTAATTGGCACCAGGGTAAGGTGAAGCAGGGAGCCAGTACGGTGACCCAGCAGTTGGCTCGAAACTCGTTCGACCTGCATGAGAAGAGCTACCGTCGCAAGCTCTTGGAAATGTTCCTGGCCGAACGAATCGAGGATCATCTCTCCAAGGAGAAGATCATGGAGTATTACCTGAATCGCGTTTACTTCGGGAGCGGGTTCTACGGGGTCGAGGCTGCTGCCAGGGGCTACTTCTGGAAGGCTGCCAAGGATCTGAGTGTCGGAGAATGCGCCATGCTCGCGGGCCTGCTCAAGAGTCCCAATTTCTACTCTCCCTGGAATAACCCCAAGGGTGCAAAGAAGGTCCGGAATTTCGTTCTGGGTCGCATGAGGGAGATGCACCTGATCACGCGCGATGAATACGACGCTGCCGTGGAACTGAACCTTTCAGTTCGCAAGAGGACGAATCCGAACAGGGTCTCCTATGCCATCGACCTGGTCCGCCAGCAGGCTATTGCGGCACTGGGATATGACACGGCGATGAACGAGGGGGTGAAGATCGAGACGACCTTCGATGCCAAGCTCCAGATGGCGGCGGAACGCGCGTTGAAAAGCCATCTGACACAGGTTGAGAGCCAGCTAGGCTTCGCTCACATCACCTACCAGCAGTACCACCAGATCAATGCGAAGATGGAAGAGGCGGCACAGCGTGGAGAGTCGGTCACGATGCCTCCTCCCGGCTATCTCCAGGGTGCGGTTCTGGCGGTGGATAATGCCACGGGGGGCATCCTGGCTGTTGCCGGCGGTCGTGACTTCCTGCACAGCGAATACAACCGCGCCCTCCAGGGACGCCGTCCGCCCGGAACCCTCTTCACCCCCATGGTGGCCGCCGCCGCCTATGCTAACGGGCTCTTCCCGGGAGAGTCTGTCGACGATGACTGCATTGACAATCACTTCGTGATGATCGGTGGAGTCAACGGCATCCTGGGGGAATGGGGAGTGGAACGTGCTGACAACGAGTATGAGGGGCCGATGCCTTCGAGTGAGGCTGTGGCCCGCGGCAAAAACGCCGCCGTCGTTCGTCTCGGTTATAAAACCGGCCTCGATCAGCTCAACGGATTCTGCAAGGCCGCCGGCATTCGATCTCCGCTCCGAGATGTGGCCAATGCTTATCTCGGCTCCAGCGAGATGTGCCTTGATGAACTGACCCTTGCCTACATGGCCTTCCCGGGTGGAGGGACGCGCCCGGCCAAGCTCTTCACGATCACGCGGATCACCGATCAGGAGGGGAGTCTCCTGTATGAGAATCCTGTGACCCGTGTCCCGGTGCTCCCTGCCGAGGCAGCCTATCAGGTGCATACCGTCCTTCAGGATGCCCTCTTCAAGGCCTGTGCTCAGGAGGCGGCTGCCTCGGGGATCTCAACGAATACAGTGCTGGCGGGCAAATCAGGAACGGCGTACGATTTCACCGACACTTGGTTTTTGGGTTACTCAAGCGCCGTGACCTGCGGTGTCTGGATCGGATTCGACAAGCCTCAGAAGATCTACCGCGGAGCCTTCGGCAAGGATCTGGCTCTTCCAATCTGGGCCCAGGTGATGAACGCTTCGATGGGATCCTTTCCCTCTAAGTCTCTGACTCTGCCCGCGGGCTTGAAGCAGGTCGCGATCTGCAGAAGTTCAGGGCTGCTTGCCGCCGAGGGATGCCGGAAGCTCCCGGGAATGGTTGCTAGCGAGTATGCCACGGAGGCCGAGATGCCCACGGAGTCCTGCGATACCCACGGGGGAGGGGTGAGGAGTTACAACCGCGACATCGACCAGGCTGAATGGCCCAGAGCGGCCGCAGCGGTCGATCTGACACGTGTTCGTCCGATTCCCATCAATGCCCCGACTCTTCTGGCCCAGAATGATCTCTACCGATCGGTGAATCCAACCCTGAGTGTGGGAGTTGCCGAGGATGCGAATATCAAGGTGGCCCGTGCCATATCACCTGACGGCAAGGATCCCGGAACCGACGGCAAGGGAGGATCAACCAATGTGGCTGTTGCCCTGCCGCTCGGTGAGAAAGAGGTGAGGAAGGCGGAACCCGTCCGCCCGATGGATCTGCAGAGCGCTGCGCCCGTCATGACAATACCCGCCCCGAAACCGGCGGAATTTTAACGGATGATTGTTTAGAGCGTTTTCGGTTTTTTCCGACGCTCGTACAAGCGAAGAAATCTCGCGCAGAGGAGCAGAAACGAGCCTTTGGGAAAGGCGAGTTGTAGCCGCCGAAGGCGGACCCGGAGGGCTAGCCTTGCGGGCGCAAGCTAGTACAATCGCAGTGGTTTTTGGACTATCAAAGCTAGGTGTCAGACGGGTCACTCCCCCACGGGCTTGTTGGTTTAGGTGTCAGACGGGTCAACTCCCCCACGGGCTTGTCCCGTGGGAGGTACAGTCGTCGGAGCTCAACTAGGGGCACATCCCCCAGAGCGATGGGTCCTAGCGACGGACCCTATAACTGCCTGGTGTCAGCACGTTGTAACGTTTCAACCCTTCAACGGTTTTAACCATCCGACGACTCACCATCTGGGTGAACCATCCAGATCTATTGGCGTGCTTCCAATGCAAAATCCGGGTTTAAGCCCAGAGAGCTTCCACGGCTTTAACCGCCTTGGTGTAGAGCGGGTGGCGTCCTCCGCGGGAGAGTTCGGCCAGGAGAATCTCGCGGGTCTCTTCACGGGGTGCGCGGACCATCCTGCTGGTGGGTGCGATGCTCGTTCCCTGCGCTGTGGTGACATAGAGATCGGAACCCGATTCTCTCAGGAGATGAAACTCGGCATTCTCGGAAACGAGGTTCATGCGGGAGATGCTGGCTCCCTCGGTCTCTTTCAGTTCCACGCTAACGATGTTGCCCAGGGCATCACGGAACTCCGGATTGGCCGATGGATTGGAGAGGCTCCATCCGAGGCGGTCGGCCAACCATCCTACCAGGAGCAGGGCTGTGGTGCGCGATCCATGGGCATAATCGAGTTCCAGTTTCCGCAGGAGCAGAAGCTCTGACAAGTTGCCGGGAATGTCGAAGATAGCAGCCAAGGCCTGCCGTACGGGAAGGGAGCGGGCCCAGTTCAGATCGCAGAGTACGGTGCGGGCTTCGGCGAGTCCGGCAATCTGTCTGATCAAGCCGAATTGTTCCTTGGGATTCTTCCAGTGCCTGCTGTCAAAGAGCAACCTGTCAACCCAGCGCCAGAGCTTGCCGTCGATGGGGGGATGGAAATCGGCCTGCCACCAGAGTACCAGCGGTAGGTCAGAATCGAGATGCGAGAATACGACGCTTTGAAGGGAACGAGCTGCCATGCCGGCAAGCTGAAAGCAGATCTGCTCGCTGCAGACGGAGCCCCCCTTGGCCCCTCTCAGGTAGCAGTGCATGGTGATCCACGCCTCGGCGCTGCTCCCTTCGGCCTTGGGATCGGCCTCAATAAGGATGGCCCGCATCGCGTGCTCACCCGCGATCCCACGGATTGTCTCGGTGTTGCGCTCGAGGGACCCGGGCTTCTCGTTATAGATGGCCAGGTTGATAAGGGATGCGCGGGTCTTGCTCTCGCCGCTCTCTTCCCAGAGTTTACCAAGTGCTTTTTCGATGCCGCCGATCGGCACCGGGATGCCGGGAATAAAGCTCACATCCTCCTCCAGGTGACGCCGTGACGTGCGGCCAGGTCGGCCGCCTCTGCCGGTCCCCAGGATCCGGCCGTGTGGAAGGCAAGGTCGTCGGAGCGTGTCTTCCAAGCCTCTTCAATCCCGTCCACGAAGGCCCAGGCCTCTTCCACTTCGTCGCGGCGCGCGAAGAGGGTGGCGTCGCCCGACATCGCGTCGAGCAGGAGGCGCTCGTAGGCCTCTGGGGTTGCTTTGCCGAAGGAGGTTCCGTAATGGAAGTCCATCTTCACGGGCTCGATACGCAGGCTGGAGCCGGGCATCTTCGCGCTCATGCGAAGGGAGATTCCCTCGTCGGGCTGGATGCGTATCACGAGGACGTTCTCGTCGAGGCCTTCGCCGCTCCGGTTAAAGAGGACGGGCGGTACGCTCTTGAATGTAATGGCGATCTCGGTGCCGCCCTTGGGCATACGCTTGGCTGTGCGGATGAAGAAGGGGACTCCCGCCCAGCGCCAGTTGTCGATGTTCACCTGAAGGGCCACGAAGGTCTCGGTGGTCGAATCCTTGGGAACCCCCTCAGCCTCGCGGTACCCGGGGACGGGTTGGCCGTTGATCAATCCGGCGGTGTATTGGGCTCGGACGACATGTTTGAAGACATCATCACCACGGAGTGGTCGGAGGGAGCGGAGTACCTTCACCTTCTCGTCGCGGATTGCGTCGGCACTGAGGCTGGTGGGCGGCTCCATGGCTGTGAGGGTGAGGAGCTGGAGCAGATGATTCTGGATCATGTCACGCATGGCCCCCGAGGTATCGTAGTAGCCGGCGCGTCCCTCGACGCCTAGCGGCTCGACCGCCGTGATCTGGACATGGCTGATGTGATTGGAATCCCAGAGCGATTCGAAGATCGAATTGGCGAAACGCATCACCATGATGTTCTGCGCGGTTTCCTTGCCCAAATAATGGTCGATTCGGTAGGTGTCGCACTCAGGGAAGACCTCGCTGACAAGGGTATTGAGAAGCTGTGCGCTCTTGAGATCCTTGCCAAAAGGCTTCTCCACGATCACGCGGGCCCAGCTTCCCGGATTCGCGGTGCTGAGTCCGCTCTCACGCAGGTGGCTTAAAATGACCGGGAACTGGTCGGGTGCGACGGCCAGGTAGTAGAGGCGGTTGCCAGCGGTGCCACGGCTGCGATCAGCCTCATCCATCTGTTTGGCAAGTGTCGTGTAACCCTCTGCCTGATCGAAGGGGCTCTGATGGTAGATGATCGATGAGGCGAACTGTGCCCAGAGCTCTTCGTTGAGCGGAGTGCGGGAGAACTTGCGCGTCGATTCCTCTAGCTCCTTGCGGAACTGCTCGGAGGTCTTTTCTCGTCGGGCAAACCCGATGATCGTGAGGGCCGGTGGTAGCGCTCCCTCGGCGGCCAGATTATAGAGCGCCGGGATGAGCTTGCGGTGGGTGAGGTCACCAGTCGCACCGAAGATGACAAGCGTGCAGGGCTCGGGCGAGATGCGGTTGGCGATCCCCTCACGGAGCGGGTTGATTATTGGAGAAGACATGGGAAGAGAAGGATGAGACCTGAAACTTGAAAGCTGAATGAAGAGACGTATTAGAGAAGAAAGGGATGAGACCTGAAACTTGAAGGCTGAAGGATGAAACAATTCAAGAGAGGTCAGGGAAAAGAGGATTGGCAGTTTCCTGATTCCCTCCCCCTTCAGGTTTCAAGTTTCAGGTATCAGCTTTCGTTCCACCTCCCCGTCAGGGGAGCGGAAACCTCCCCGTGAAGGCTGTGACTTCCTTGCGGAGTTTCGCAAGGGCAGCTTCATCGTTCCGGGCCTTGAGGCCTGTATCGATGAAGTCGGCGACCTGCATCATTTCTTCCTCCTTGAGTCCGCGAGTGGTCATGGCCGGAGTGCCAAGGCGGATGCCGCCGGTCTTGGAGATAGGCTCGGTGTCGAAGGGGATGGCGTTCTTGTTGACGGTGATGGCCGCTTTATCAAGTGCCTCCTGTGCCTCGAGACCATTGATGCCCTTCGATCGGAGATCGACGAGAAGGACATGATTGTCGGTGCCTCCGGAGCTGATCGTGTAGCCGAGCACGGAGAGGCGTGCGGCAAGGGCCTTGGCATTCAGGACGATCTGCTTCGCGTATTCCTTGAAGGAAGGCTGCAGTGCTTCGTGGAAGCAGACGGCCTTGGCCGCGATGACCTGCATGAGCGGACCTCCCTGAACACCGGGAAATACCTGTGCATCGATCTTCTTCGCATACTGCTCCTTGCAGAGGATAAGTCCGGAGCGAGGGCCTCGCAGACTCTTGTGGGTGGTGGTGGTGACGAAATCGGCTAGGGGGACCGGGTTCGGATGAACACCTCCAGCGACAAGTCCCGCGATATGCGCCATGTCAACAAAGAGATAGGCTCCGACGGAATCAGCGATCTGGCGAAGACGTGCGAAGTCGATCTCACGAGGGTAGGCGGAAGCGCCGGCGGTGATCATCTTCGGGCGAACTTCCTCGGCCTGTTTGGCGAGGGCGTCGTAGTCGATACGGCCATCAGTCTGCGAGACGCCGTAGTGGGTGACTTCGTAGAGCTTGCCGGAGAAGTTGGCCTTGTGTCCGTGGGTCAGGTGACCGCCATGCGCCAGATCCATGGTGAGGATTTTGTCGCCGGGTTGGAGGACGCTGAAGTAGACGGCCATGTTGGCCTGGCTACCGCTGTGGGGTTGAACGTTGGCATGCTCGGCTCCGAAAAGCTTCTTGGCACGTTCGATCGCGAGTCTCTCGACGATATCGACATACTCACACCCGCCATACCAGCGGCGTCCTGGATAACCCTCGGCGTACTTGTTGGTGAGGCAGGAGCCCTGGGCCTCCATGACGGCCTGGCTGGTGAAGTTCTCCGAGGCGATGAGCTCGATGTGCTCGAGCTGGCGATGATGTTCGGCCGCGATGGCTGCCGCGATCTCAGGATCGGTCTTCGCGAGGGCGCTGATGGAGTCGAGTGAGGAGTGGGAGTCTGTTGCTTGTGACATGGTGATAGAAGATTGATCCACAAAATCGCGGATTTGTACCAGCGCGCTTTTGATGACATCGCGGCAGCGCTTGTAGGTAGTGAGTCCCTGGCCGATCGGATCTGGCACGTCGCCGCCGATCTTGGTGAACTCTCCCAGGAGACGCACCTTGCCGGAGTGCTCCGGAAAAAGAAGGTCGATCAGTCGGTAATGATCCCGTGTCATGGTAAAAACATGGGTGCACCGTTCCAAAAGCTCCTCGGTCACCGGTTGACTTCGAAAGGTGACCAGGTCGATTCCCAGTTCCGAGAGAGCGGCGACAGCCGGTTGGCTTGCATGGGCACCCTGAGGTGCGTTCATGCCGGCAGAGAGGACGATGGTATCCTTACGGTCTCCGAGAAGATCCTTCATGAGACCCTCCGCCATAGGGCTTCGGCAGACATTTCCTGTGCAGACGAATAGGATGGTTTTCATGAAGGACGGTTTGTCCGATGGAAAAGGATGGGGAAGGACCACAACATTCTCTTCACGTTATGAATCTAAAAATCCGAAGTCAATGCGGCCATAGAAGGAAAATTCCGGATAAATAACTAACCGAGTCGTTGACAAAATCGTCGCAAGGTGACGCGGCCCATGGGGGGCGTGCTTTTTTAGTGACAGCGGGCGAGAACAAGTGATACATCTTTACCTTAAACATTATGCAACGTAAAAGTGCCTTCTCCCGCAGACTCCCCGATCTGGTCACTGAGGAACTGGTAGCAGTTCTTTCCAAGAAGGGAACTTCCTTTGAGTTTAAGCAACTCTTCGATGTCGTCCACGACCGTCTGAAGAAGCGTAATGCCGCAAGCGGCGGAGAGGAAATGCTTCGTCTCCGAGCTTACGAGAAGCTTCAGCACCTTGTTTCCCGTAACATGGTGAAGAAGAGCGGCAAGAAGTACAAAGGCCTGGTCTCTTTGGCCCATGCCATCGCTCCGGAGGAGCCACTTCCGGCCCCCCAGGTTCCCGGCATCGTCTCCATTACTCCTGCTCCTGTTCAATCACCCAAGAAGCCTGCGGCGAAAGCTGCTGCAAAGCCTGCTCCTGCTAAAACTTCAAAGCCGGCTTCCAAGCCGGTTGCAAAGAAGGCTCCAGCCAAGGCAACCGTTAAGGCCTCAAAATCTTCAGTTAAGCCAGCACCCAAGAAAGCCGTGGCTGTCAAAAAGCCGGCTCAGAAAGCTTCGGTGAAGAAAGCTTCAGCGAAGAAAGCTTCAGCGAATAAGGTCGCTGGCAAACGCAAGTAACAGCATCTGATCATGGACGGCACTCTTGGAAGCTTAAGCGGCTACGGATCCCTCCTCATTCACATTGTGGTATGCGTCGGTTTGGCGCTGACGATGTGGATTGCCAGTACTCTGCTCGGACGGGTCGGAACACGCACGGGAGTCAAGGATGTTGCCTATGAGTGCGGCATGCTTCCTGAACCTGGCCCTCAGCCACGCTTCAGTGTTAAATTCTACCTGGTGGCGATGTTGTTCATCTTGTTCGATATCGAAATCGTTTTCTTGTACCCTTGGGCTGTGGTTTACCGGGAGTATCTGACGCAGTATGGAATGGGCATCCTTTGGACTCTTCTCACTTTCTCGGTGATTCTGTTTGTCGGCTATATTTACGCCATCAAGAAGGGCGCCTTGGATTGGTCTAGGTAATCCTCCCTTTATCTTGGTAAAGGGGGGGCTTGACCTCGCGGTTTCGATTGATTTACGGCTTGCCTGCCGTTCACCCTTTGGGCTTCTCGTAAACTCGAAGTCTATCTGGCTAAATCCCTTTGACCGTATTGGCATGCCGCGATTAGAGCGGTTTCGGTTTTATTTGACGCCTATACAAGCGAAGAAATCTCGCGCAGAAACGAGCCTTTGGGAAAGGCGAGTTGTAGCCGCCGAAGGCGGACCCGGAGGGCTAGCCTTGCGGGCGCAAGCTAGTACAAACGCAGACCTACAAGACGCAGAGTTTTTATGACTCATGCCAACGTATCTTTGGATACATCGGTGACAATATTCTCCGGACCCAATCCTTTGTCTTTTCCAAGATTTCTCTGCGTCTCTGCGCCTCTGCGCGAGTCCTTTTATTTATCGACGGTCAAGATGATTGCCCAAGGATTGATAGATTAAACGCAAGATGCTCTAGCTTATCGTGATTGGAGCGAAGCCAAGATCCAGAGCCTCGCAAAGCGAGGATAATCCCGCCCCGTAGGAGTGTGAGAGAACCGCGCAAAAACAAGCCGAACTTGACCTCCTCTGTCATGCAGGTATGGTGCCAATCCCAGTTTTTAGGAAGGGTGGCTGAGTCCGGTTTAAGGCACTCGACTCGAAATCGAACGTGGGGTTATTCCCACCGCGGGTTCGACTGGCATGCCGCGATCAGCGGCATTTGATTGGAGCGAAGCCAAGATCCAGAGCCTCGCAAAGCGAGGATAATCCCGCCCCGTAGGGGTGTGAGAGAACCGCGTTAGTACCAAGCCGAACTTGACCTCCTCTGTCATGCAGGTATGGTGCCAATCCCAGTTTTTAGGAAGGGTGGCTGAGTCCGGTTTAAGGCACTCGACTCGAAATCGAACGTGGGGTTATTCCCACCGCGGGTTCGAATCCCGCCCCTTCCGCCAAACTGCCCGCAGGGCAGGAGTTTGAGTATGGCGGGATGAAGAACCTGGGTTCGATCACCATGCCGCGATCAGCGGCATATCATTAGTGCGAAGCCAATCGGTAGCACCTTGTCAACGACAAGGAAATCCCGCCCATTGCCGCGCCACCTCCCGGTGGCCGCGCCTTTGGCCTACGCCAAAGGCTATGCGTTCGCATAGGCTACATCGCAGTTCCCACTGCTCGATGTTCCGCCATACTGCCCGTAGGGCAGGAATCTGCGTGAGGCGGGATGAAGTGCCCGGCTTCGATCGGTGCTTGGCACAAAGCGGAAGCCTTTTTACTCTTCTCTCATGAAGTTTTTCAAACGCCCCCGTCTCCTTGCCATTGCATTACTGTGCTTCACGGCTTCTTCCTGCAACAAAAAGCAAGAAGTCGGCATCCCTGTCGGTCAGTTTGCCTCGCTGACTGGTGGACAGGCTACGTTCGGTCAGAGCACCGACAAGGGGGTCCAGCTTGCTCTCGAGGAAATCAACGCTTCTGGCGGCGTGCTGGGCCAGCCTCTCCGGATAATCACCAAGGACAACCAGTCCAAGCCGGGTGAGACCTCCACGCTTGTGCGTGAGCTGATCACCCGAAACAAGGTGGTGGCCCTGATCGGTGAGGTCGCCTCGGGACGTTCTCTGGAGGCTGCTCCGATCGCCCAGCGCAGCGGCATCCCGATGATCTCACCCGCCTCCACCAACGAAAAGGTGACCGAGACCGGCGACCATATCTTTCGGGTCTGCTTCATCGACCCTTTCCAGGGAACGGTCTGTGCGAAATTTGCCAACAAGCTGGGTGCAAAGAAGGCGGCGATCATCACCGATGTCTCCAAGGATTACAGCCTCGGCTTGGCGAAGAGCTTCAAGCAGGAGTTCACGAAGAAGGGTGGCGTCATCACCGGAGAGCAGAGTTACAGCGGCGGTGACAAGGATTTCAGCGCCCAGTTGACCGCCATCAAGTCGGCGAATCCCGAGGTGGTCTTCCTGCCCGCCTATTACACAGAGGCTCCCTTGATCATCCGTCAGGCTCGTCAACTTGGCATTACTGTTCCCTTCATCGGAGGTGATGGGTGGGATTCCACGGAGCTTGTGGGGGTGGGAGGAGCTGCCGTGGAGGGATGCTATTTCTCAAATCACTTCTCCAACCAGAGCACCAGTCCCCAGGTGGTGGCTTTCGTGGAAGCTTACCGCAAGAAATACAACGAGGATCCCGATGCCATGGTCGCCCTCGGTTACGATGCCCTGCGCCTTTTGGCCGATGCGATGAAGCGTGCCGGCACGACCGATCCGGCCAAGGTGAATGCCGCCATCACCGCGACCAAGGACTTCCCTGGTGTGACGGGCAAGATCACCCTCGACGAGCATCGCAATCCGACCAAGCCGGCCGTGATCCTGCAGGTGAAGAACGGAAGGTTCGCCTACGTCGAGACGATCGCTCCGTGAGTTGATTCTGTACTAGAGCATTTTTGATTTATTCTGATGCATTTGCAGTAAGACAGAAATGTTTCACGCGGAGGCGCGGAGAACGCGGTGGATAGAGATAAAATCATTACGTCCGATTTCAGTGAATAAGTGGGGGCTAATCATCACTATCCAATTTCATTAGAAAAAACTCTGCGTTCTCCGCGCCTCCGCGTGAACCTTTGTATTTTCAACGACTCTGATGATTTTGCCGGGAACGACAAATTAAATAGATAATGCTCTAGCCGGACGGAATATATCGCGCAGCCGTTACGGCTGCGGAAGAATCATCTTAATTTTCTTTGCGTTAGAATAAATCAAAAATGCTCTAGGGACGCGCGTTTTCGGGCTTGTAGGATTTTCCGATTGAGAGGAAGAGCGGGCTTCTGGTGCCGGGTACCAGCACGGGATGTTGTGTTGAAAACTCAGAGAAGAGATCTTGAGAGCAGTTATAAAGACGCGGCCATGCTGCCAGGAGCGCTGTCTTTCCGGCCCAAGCCGTGTCGTTGATCCATGGGAAGCGGCTGCGGCCGTGATCCGGGAGCCAGAGTTGCGACTCCAGTGTCGGGGCATAGAAGGACATCACGCCGGTCAATTGATAGGTGGAGAGACAGATGAAATCAGCCCCCGAGGAGCGGAAGTTTTCCTCGATCGTACGGGCGACGGTCTCTGGCCCTAGGAACTCTTCGATCCGTGTCTGGAAATCGGACAATCCCTGCTTTGCCGGAGCCTCTAGCTTAGACAAGCCGGGGACCTTCTCCATGAAGGAAAGATCGGGAGCGAAATTCCTGACGGAGAACGGTGAATTCTTGGGAAGAAGTAAGTTGGAGACACCGATCACGGCGCCGATGTCGGCGATGAGCAGGATGATGATGGCCGCCTTTCTCCATCCTGCTCCATAGTTCTCCCAATCCCCGGCAACCATCACCAGAGCTGTGATGAAAGCGGTCATGGGCCAGTTTGCCTCAATGTGGGCCTTGGCCGCGGAGTATCCGAAGAAGAGTACCACAGTCCAGAAAAAGACCCCTAGAAAGCGGAAGCGCGGATCGCGCATACGTGTTGCGGCTGTCAGGAAACAGAGAAGCCCCAGTATCGGTGAGACCAAGACAACAAGGAAGGCGCTGTAGTCGCCGAGGTTCTGGAAATTGATTAATGTGGAATGCTCGTTTCTGAATCCATGATGAAGCTGATGGGTGAACGAGACCCAGTCGTGGTGGCTGTTCCACCAGAGCACTGGCAAAAAGATCAGGAGAGAGAGAAGCCCTGCAACCATCATGCCGGGGAGGAGCTGAGGCCGTCTGCCGGGACTGAGCACCCAAAGCATCAGGAGGGCACCATAATAGAGCACCATGGTGTACTTGGAGAGCATTCCGATGCCTGCCGCTGTGCCGGCGGCAGCCCACCATCCCATGCTGCCACCCTCCCTATATCCCCGCCAGGCAAAGAGAACCGCGAAGGCCCAGGCAGGAACAAGGAATGTGTCGGGGGTCATCAACAGGGCATTCCCCGCAAAGATCGGAGCCAGAAGAAGGAGGATACCCGCCCGGTTTCCCGCCGCCTGGCCGAAGAGATCCTTACCCAGCTCCCGACCAGCAAGGGAAAGGAGAATGCCGGAAAGAATAGCCCAGAAACGGACGGCCAGCGTTGTGTGGCCTAGAAACATGCGGGCCGAGTCAATCAGCCATGCGGTGAGGGGGGGATGGTCGAAGTAGCAGGCTTGGGGATGGCACGACCATTCCCAGTAGTAGCACTCATCAAAAATTAGACCCAATTTCCAGGCGGCAATGAACTTCCAGAAGGTAACCAGAGCGAGGATTCCCCAGAACCATCGGGTGGAGTTGAGCCAAGACACAGGCTGAGTGAGCAGGGTCGAAGAGGCGGAGGCAGAGGTAGAGTTAGGATGAGGGGAGGATTCGGACATAAAAACCTCTTAAATTTGTGGCGGAGGATGGAGTCGGCGATCTGTTAGGTCAAAGAGAATCAGAGCGGAGTATTTCCCAGTTCTTTCAGTTGACCCTAAGGAGGAGATCCTGCATAATCACCCACCCCCGACTTGCTGTCTTGGAATACTTCCAGACCAGTGCGTCGGGAACTTCTATTGCCATGAACTCTGAATTTATTGCCATGCTCGATTATCTCGAGCGTGAAAAAGGTATCAAACGCGAGGTCCTCATTGAGGCGATCTCTTCGGCTCTAGTTGCCGCGTCAAAGAAGAGCTTCTCCTGTTCACGCGACGTGCGAGTCGATATTAACCCCAAGAGTGGTGCGATCCGCGCTTTTGCGAAGCCGCTCGTTGTTGAGACCATTACAAATCCTCAGGAAGAGATTACCCTCGCTAAGGCGCAGTTGGTCGACAAGGAGGCTCAGATCGGTGGATCAGTAGAGATTGAGGTGACTCCCCGTGACTTCGGTCGTATTGCCGCGCAGACGGCCCGCCAGGCGATTGCCCAGCGCATCCGCCAGATTGAGAAGGAGATGATCTACGAAGAGTTCAAGGACAGGGCAGGCGAGATTGTCAGCGGCACCGTGCGTCGATTCGACCGCAGTGATGTCGTTCTGGATCTCGGGAAGTTCGAGGGGATCATGCCCTCGCGTGAGCGTGTGACCACGGAGGAATACAATATTGGAGACCGGATCCGTGCCTATGTCGTTGCCGTTGAGAACGGCGCTCGCGGCCCCGAGATCATCCTCTCCCGCAGTCATCCTAACTTCATCCGTCGTCTTTTCGAGATTGAGGTCAGCGAGATCGCCGATCATACGGTCGAGCTCCGCTCTATTGCCCGTGAAGCCGGTTTCCGCACTAAGATTGCGGTTCATAGCTCCAATGACAAGGTTGACCCGGTGGGTGCCTGTGTCGGTATGCGCGGAGCCCGAGTGAAGAACATTGTCCGTGAGCTCAATAACGAGAAGGTGGACATCATTCGTTGGTATGAGGATCCGAAGGAATTCGCCCGTGAGGCTCTCAAGCCGGCCCGTATCCGTAGCATTGAGGTTGACGAGGCCGCCCACACTCTTCGTATCGCCATCGAGAAAGAGGATCTTGCGTTGGCCATCGGCAAGCGCGGCCAGAATGCCCGTCTCACTTCCCGCCTGACCGGCTGGGAAATCGACATCCAGGAGGATCGCTCCGCTGCCCAGGCTTTTGAACAGCAGATGGGTGGAGCCGCGCAGCAGCTAGCCACGATGCTCGGGATCACCGAGGATGAGGCCAAGTCTCTGGCCGCCGGTGGTATGAATTCTGTCGAGGTGGTCGTCACAGCAGAAGCCTCCGATATCGACGGGATCCTCGAATGCGGTGCGGAGAAGGCGGAAGCCATCCTTGCAGCCGCTAAGAACCAAGTCTCCGCCAAAGGGCAGGCAGCGGCTTAAGTGCTGCAAACACCGCTCTTCCCCTCGATTTTCTTGAGGGAACCGGTGTCAGAAATTTTATAATGGTCTCCAAAGTCAACACTTCCAAATCCACCGCTTCCAAGGGAGCTCCAGCTAAAACCTCCAAATCGGCAGGCTCGAAGTCACCTTCACGGGCATCGAGAGCAGGCACGGTCTCAGGGGCGCGCGGAGCCTTCAGGGGGAAGACTGCTCCTGCAGTGCCTGTCGCCGAGCCGAGCGAGCCAGCCAAGGTTTTCATTAAGACTGCGGATCTCCCGACTCTTTCCCTGATCGATGAACCGGCTCCCAAGAAAAGAGTGGTTTCCAAAGGGAAAGCTCTCCCCCGCATCGGCGAGGAGGAGCATGCCGCCTCGACGCCATTACCTATTCCCGCGAGCGATATTCCCTCCGAGGAGGAGGTCGAGGATGAAGCCATTGTCATCGCGGATGACAATCGCCGGGTGATCCACATCAAGCCGCCGATCCTGATCAAGGAGCTGGCGACTCAGATGGAGGTGCCCGCCTTCAAGATCATCAAGGATCTGATGGGGATGCAGATCTTCGCAAACATCAATCAGTCTGTCGAACCGGAGATCGCCTCAAAGCTTTGCGATATTTACGGACTGCTCTTCGAGCGCGAAAAGAGGGTCTCCGGCGGCGGCGTCCACAAGGAGGAGAAGATCGTTGTCGAACCACCCAAGCCGGTTGAGGAGAAGTCTGAGGCTAATAAACCTCGCGGACCTATCATTACCTTCATGGGACATGTCGATCACGGCAAGACCTCCTTGCTCGACGCGATCCGTCGTGCCAAGGTAGCTTCCGGCGAGGCGGGTGGCATCACCCAGCGCATCGGTGCCTATTCTATCGAATGGAAGGGCCATCCCATCACCTTCATCGATACTCCGGGTCACGCAGCCTTCTCAGCCATGCGTGCACGGGGTGCGAATGTCACGGACGTCGTTGTCCTCGTGGTGGCCGCCGATGATGGGCTCATGCCCCAGACTCTCGAGGCGCTCAGTCATGCGCAGGCAGCAAAGGTCACCATCATGGTGGCGATCAACAAGTGTGATCTCAAGACCGCCAATATCGACCGTGTGAAGCAGCAGCTCCAAGACAAGGGGCTCGTGCCCGAGGATTGGGGCGGCGACACAGTTGTCTGCGAGGTTTCAGCCGCAACGGGCAACGGTATCGATAACCTGCTTGAAATGATGTCCCTTCAGGCCGAGGTTCTGGAACTCAAGGCCAACCCCGATCAGCCGGCCCGCGCCAGTGTGATCGAGGCTCAGGTCGAGGCAGGCCGAGGCCCCACCGCGGTTGTCATTGTCAATAACGGCACACTGCGCGTCGGTGACGCATTCATCTGCGGAAACTACTGGGGCAAGGTGAAGCAGCTGATCAACGAGGATGGAGAAGCCTTCAAGAGCGCCGGACCGGCCATTCCGGCCAAGGTTCTCGGACTGAGCGGACTGCCCAGTGCCGGTGACGAGCTTGTCGTCATGGAGAACGAGCGCTCTGCCCGCCAATTGAGCGAGGAGCGTCTTGGCGCTCATCGCCAGGAAAAGCTTGCCGCTCCTAGACGTGCCACTCTTGAGAATCTCTTCGCGAATCTGGAGGCGGAACAAAAGAAGGTTCTTCAGATCGTTCTCAAGGCCGATATGCAGGGATCGCTCGAGGCGATCATCGGCATGCTTTCTGACATTCCCCAGGAGAAGATTGACCTCAAGATCATCCACTCTGCCGTCGGGCCGATTACCGAGAGCGATGTCCTGCTGGCCGGTGCCTCAGACGCCATCATCATCGGCTTCGGGGTCAAGGTGGAGAACAGCTCCAACAATGCCGCCCGCAAGGAGGGCGTGCAGATCAAACTCTTCAGTATCATCTACGAGCTTGCCGACCAGATGCGCGAGGCGATGACGGGACTCCTTGATCCGGAAGTTCGCGAAGCCATCATCGGTCACGCCGAGGTGAAGCAGATCTTCGACCTTTCCCGAGGTATGGTCGCTGGAAGTATTGTCACCGACGGTCGGATCTCGCGTACTGCCCGTGCCCGTGTTCTGCGCCGCCGTCAGGCGGTCTACGACGGCGGTCTCTCAACGCTTCGGCGCTTCACCGAGGACGTCAAGGAAGTCCGGGCGGGTGTCGAGTGCGGTATCCGTCTTGGGGATTTCTCTGAGTACGAAGTCGGCGACATTATCGAGTGCTATACGCTCGAGAAGGTGGCCCAGGCGCTCTGATTCTCAAGAACAGCGGGCTTGTATAGCTCAGAAGCCCGGACACCAGAATATCCCATCCCATCATGAGCCTACGAATGCTACGGGTCTGCGAGCTGCTCAAGCGCGAGCTTGGGACGATTATTGGCCGTGAGATGAAGTTTGAGGCTCCTCTGGTTTCCGTGCGGGCTGTGGATGTCACGCCTGATCTCAAGCAGGCCCATGTCGCCATCAGCGCCATCGGTACGAAGTGGCAGAAAGAACAGGCTATTCTGAAGCTTACGGAAAAACGCCAGCACCTTCAGCATGAGCTTTCACGCAGGGTGATCCTCAAATACACGCCGCATCTGCACTTCGATCTGGACGAGTCGATCGAGCGAGGGACCCGCGTTCTGAGCTTGCTGGAAGAGATCGAGGCGACACTCCCCCCTGACGAGCCAACCGAAGAGATCGATTCTGGGGGTTCTGATAATTCGAAGGGATGAAAAACGTCGCTTTCCCGGAAATTAGGGAGGCTCTCCGGAGCCGGAAACGCATTCTGGTAGCCAGTCATCTCCGTCCTGATCCGGATGCCTATGGATCGGCGATTGCGGCAGCACTCTGGCTTCGCTCCGAGGGACACGAGGTCACCATCTGGAACGAGGATGGCATGTTGGAGAAGTATGCGTTCTTGCCCTCCTCGGAACTCGTGACAGCACCTCCTGCGGAATGTGTCTCTTTCGACGCTGTACTGGCTCTCGACACCTCGGTTAAAAACCGTCTCGGCACCGTGCTGGATACTGTCGCCGGCTCTCCTCTCTGGATCTGCATCGACCATCACAAGAGCAATGAGGGCTATGCCGATCTGAATCTTATCGACCCCTCACGACCTGCGACCGCACAGATCCTTGCTGAGGCCTTTCTGAGCGAAGGAATCACGATCACTCCCGAGATGGCGACCAACCTCTTTGCCGCTATTTCCACGGATACAGGCTCTTTCCAGTACGAAGGAACAAGTGATCAAACCTACGAGGTCGGCGCCGAGTTGATCAGGCTCGGAGTGAATGTGGCGGAACTCTCGCGTTCGCTTTACGAGAATCAGCCTCGCCGCCGGCTGGAACTCCTCAAACATGCTTTGGTGAACGCGCGTTTCACCAGTCATGACAGGGTGGCCAGCTTCGCTCTTTCTCTCGCCGACGTGGAGAAGTTGGGGGTTATTCCCGAGGATAACGAGGGGATCATCGACAACCTTCGTTCTGTCGAGGGAGTCAAGGCCGCCGCCTTCTTTGAGGAAATGCCGGACAATATGGTGAGGCTTAGCCTTCGCTCCAAGGATCCGAGTTTTGATGCCTGCAATCTCTGCCGTCAGTTCGGTGGTGGCGGCCATCCCATGGCCTCGGGAGCACGTATCAAGGGATCGTTCGCCGATGTGCAGGAGACGGTTCTTAAGGTCATTGATTCTGCCCTTGGTTCCTCCACAACTACTGTCTGATTTTCCTCACTTAACTATTTTTTCTATGTGTGCTGATTCCCTGATTGATGGTGTGCTTCCGATTGACAAAGCCCCTGGCATGACCTCTCACGATGTCGTGGCGATCGCCCGCAAGGTGCTCGGAACAAAAAAGATCGGCCATTGCGGCACCCTGGATCCGATGGCCACCGGCCTCCTG
This sequence comes from Verrucomicrobiota bacterium, assembly GCA_021413925.1. Taxonomy (NCBI): domain Bacteria; kingdom Pseudomonadati; phylum Verrucomicrobiota; species Verrucomicrobiota bacterium. The sequence continues at coordinate 147,295 of JAIOPL010000006.1, read as the reverse complement.
CTTCTGACCCTCGGCAAGGGCACCAAGATCCAGGACCTGATCATGAGCGAGGACAAGGAGTATGAGGGGACGATGAAGTTCGGAGTGATGACGGATTCCCAGGACGCGGACGGGGAGATCACGGAGACTCGTCAGGTTCCCGAGTTCACCCAGGAACAGATAGAGGCCGCCTTTGCCAAATATGATGGTGATTTCTACCAGACCCCCCCCATGGTTTCGGCGATCAAGAAAGACGGAGTCGCCCTCTACAAGCTGGCCCGTCAGGGTAAGACGGTAGAAAGAGAGCCCCGATTCGTTCATATCTACGCCCATCACATCCTCGGGATGAGATTGCCAGAGGTTGATTTCCGGGTGGTCTGCAGCAAGGGATTCTATGTCAGGACCTATGCCTTCGATATCGGGAACGATCTTGGATGCGGCGCCCATCTCAATTCCCTCCGCCGCACTAAGTCGGGGAGGTTCGACGTGAGCATGGCCTTTCCAGCCGCCGATCTCAAGACCGCTCCCCGCGAAGCGATCCTGGAAAAACTCCTGACCCTCCCGCAAGTCTCCCGCCTACGCGGAGCGTAGGGAGTTAATTTTCCCGCAGCCGTAACGGATGCAAAGCAACGGCCGGGCAAGCAAGCGCAGAGGCGCAGAGAAATGAAATTGATTCACAGGGATGAAAGGGATGAAGGAGATATCATGAGTGAAATTCCCTCGACTCTTTTCCCATCCCTTTTACCCCCTTCATCCCTGTGAATATTCTTCACTCTATAAAAGATCTTTCCACGTTAAAGGGGCCGATTGTCCTCGCGGCGGGGACGTTCGACGGGGTGCATCTCGGCCATCAGGCCCTGATCCGACGGGCGATGGAGGAGGCCTCTGCCTGCGGAGGGACGGCCGTCGTGATGACCTTCGACCGCCATCCGGCATCTTTACTCCGTCCCGAGAAGGCTCCGAAACTCCTGACTCGCAATAAGCAGAAAATCGCGCTTCTGGAAGGAATGGAAGTTTCTGCTCTTCTGATGCTGGAGTTCACCCGCGAGCTGGCCGGGGTTCCCGCGCGGGACTTCATCACGTCGCTCGCGGCGTCTTCCCCGCTTCACGCAATCTGCGTGGGATCTCAATGGTCCTTTGGTAAGGGAGGTGAGGGGAATGTTGATCTTTTGAAGGAACTCGGTGCGGAGCGAACATTCGAGGTCATCCAGATTGATCCGGTGATGGCCGCTGATTCACCAATCAGCAGCACCCGGATCAGGAAGGCGATCGCTTCGGGTGATTTCGCGGAGGTGGAGGCGTGCCTCGGTCGACCGTTTCGCCTCACGGGGCAAGTGGTGAGAGGTGCCGGTCTTGGAGCCACGATCGGTTTCCCGACCGCGAATCTCGATGTCGACGGGATGCAGTTGCCGCCGAATGGCGTCTACGCCGTGAAGGTCTTCCGCAGTTCAGATCTACTCAATGGTGTCTGCAACATCGGCCTCCGTCCGACCGTCGATACCTCGGCCACGACACCCACCGTCGAGGTTCATCTCTTCGATTGTTCAGCTGATCTTGTCGGCGAGGAACTCTCGCTGGAATTCGTGCAATTCCTTCGGGGGGAGGAAAAGTTTGCGGGGCTGGAGGAGTTGAAGACCCAAATCGCCCGAGACTGCGACAGGGCTCGGTCTTTTGATTTCTAGTGTCGTTGCTCTACGCTGGCTATAGCTTTTGATATTAACCCAAGCCCTGAGCGATGAGAAAGGATCGGGGAGTGGTCACCAGCATCCCGTAGACTTTGGTATCGATGAGAATCCCAAAGTCGCCTGTATCGAGCGTCAGGAGAACATCGCATTTGGCTGCCAAGGCTGAGATCAGAACCGGTTTATCCTTTGATGCTGAGAGGAGAAGCGGGCGATTGCTAGTCAGGGCATTTGGGGTGAAGGAGAGATCATCCTGCAAGTCTTTCCATGTTTTTGAAGCCTTGGGTGGAAATTTACCTATATTTCGACTGGTCTCATCCCGGCAGTAGAAAGCCGTCACCAGTTCCCATTCAGATTCCTCAGCGATAGTGACAATCAGTCTGGAGAGTGATTTCTCCGATCCTGCCGCGGAAAGCAGGACGCTGCTGTCGAGAAAGAGCCTCACTCGAGTTCGCTGAGTTACTTAAGTGAGGTGCGCTTTTTAGAGGCTTTAGGCAGCCTCTTTTTGGATGCACTCTTCCAGAATCGTTCAGCATCGGCTTCGTCTGCTGCGATCCAGGACTGCATCTGCTTAAGGGGGATGTCACGCACCGGCATGGCAGCAGCGGGATGCATGAAGACCCCGCCATCACGAAGTTCCAAGAGCATCATGGGATGATCAGCTCCTTCCAGCCCAAGTCCCTTTCTGATCTCAGGTGGAAGAGTGATGGTCCAACGCTTAGAAACGGCAATTGCGGTCATGCAGCAATACTGCAATGCGGTAATGGAAATGTCAAATTACCCTGAAGAAGGAGGTATCTGGGCTAGGTAGTGATCCCCTGAAGAGCGATTCTCATCACATCTATAGGAGCGGGCTTTCCGAACCAGAGGGAGTTCTGAAGGGCTCCCTGGTGCAGGAGCATTGAGAAGCCGGCGGCGCAACGGGCGCCTGCTGACCGCGCCTGTTTCAGCAGGGCTGTCTCGCCGCCACTGTAGACGGTGTCGTAGACGAGGTGATCCTTGGTTATGAGGCCTTCAGGGAGAGGGGAGGGATCGTCCTCCTTCATGCCGAGAGGTGTAGCATTGACGATAAGATCGACGGATTTCATAGCAAGACCCAGCGATTCGGTAGTCTTCGGAATCGAGGAGATTGTAAAATCCAAATGCTCCTGAATCTCTTGCGCCAGAAGATCTCCCTTTTCCTTGTTTCGATTAGCAATGATGACGGAGGGAGATCCTTCCAGTGCGCATTGGACGGTGATCGCTCTTCCCGCACCACCCGCACCGCCGAGGATCAGAACGCGGCGTTCCTTCAGCGGGATGCCGAATTCCTCGAGGATCGCGGCCGAGAGGCCTGGACCATCGGTGTTGTACCCATGCAGCTTTCCATCACGGACGGCCACGGTATTGATGGCTCCCATGAGTTGAGCTTCACGGCTCACCTGATCCATGAAAGGAAGTGCCGCCTGCTTGTGAGGAATAGTGAGGCTGGTTCCGAGGAATCCCGCTGAGGTGAGATTCTGCAGCGCCTGTGGCAGTTCTTCCGGAGTGACGCGGATGCGCACGTACTGAAGTTGGTGGTGCCGCTCCCTGAGTGCGGCATTGTGCATCGGCGGCGAGGCCGAGTGGGCTACGGGATCCCCAAAGACCGCAAGACGTGCCGGAGGATTGAGCTTACTAAAGATCTCACCACCTCCGGTGAGATCCTGGGAAGCGAAGATCTCCGGAGCATTACTCATGCGGTCTGTGCTTTTTCAATCCCCTTGGCGAAGCGAGAAAGTGTGCGCTCCTTGCCGAGGATCTCGATCATCTCGTAGAGACCAGGGCCTATGCCGCGACCGCTGACGGCAACACGTGCGGGATGAACCATCTCGCCGGTCTTGATGCCGAGTTTTGATGTCGTCTCCTTGAGAGAGGCTTCCAGTGAGACGGCATTCCAGGTTGGAAGTGTTGCATAGGCTTCTGAGAGCGCTTGGAGGCGTTCGGCGGCAGTAGTTCCTGCCAACGACTTCGCGACCGCTGTCTCGTCATACGGAAACTCTTCCGTGAAGAAGCAAGCAACCCATTCGGGGAGATCCTTCAGGAGTTTCACCTTGGGTTTTACAATCGTCAGGACTTTTTCCAAGGCCTCCCAGGTCGGCCAGGTGATGCCTGCCTTCTGGAGGAAGGGGATCGCCAGTTCCGCGTAGCGGGCGAGGTCCATCGAAAGAAGATACTGGCCGTTGATCCAGAAACATTTGTCGAGGTCGAAGGCGGCGTTACGGCGGTTCACCTGATCAAGCTCGAAGAGGGCGACAACCTCTTCCGTACTGATGATCTCGCGGTTCTCCTTCGGGGACCAACCGAGCAGGCTGAGGTAGTTGCGGACAGCCTCCGGCGCATATCCTGCCTCCGGATAGGTGCCGAGAGCCGCACCCTCGTCTCGCTTGCTCATCTTGCTGCCGTCCCGGTTGAGGATGAGAGGCATGTGGGCGAACCGGGGAGGCTCCGCGCCGAGGGCCTTGTAGAGTTCCACATGCTTGGGGGTGTTGGAGAGGTGATCCTCTCCGCGGATTACGTGAGATATCTTCATCTCGATGTCATCGACGACGCTCACGAAATGGAAGATCCAGGAGCCGTCCGGACGGCGAAGAGTCAGATCGGGATGGGTGCCAGGATTCGTGAGGTCGAACTCGATCTTTCCGCAGATCTCGTCGTCGACAATTACCTTCTCCCGAGGGGAACGGAAGCGTGTGGCGCCGTTGTCCTCGTAGAGATGACCGGCTTTCTCGAGGCGTGAGAGGTACTCTTCGTAGATCGACCCGCGTTCGCTCTGATAATAGGGACCATAGTTGCCACCCTTCTGCGGACCCTCGTCCCAGTCGAGGCCGAGCCAGTGAAGTCCGTCGAGGATCACCTGCTTGGCTTCCTCGGTATTGCGCGTGTGGTCGGTATCCTCGATGCGGAGGACAAAGGTGCCGGCGTGTTTGCGGGCGTAAATCCAGTTGAAGAGGGCGGTGCGGGCTCCCCCTACATGGAGAAGGCCGGTGGGAGAGGGTGCGAATCGTGTGCGGACAGATCGTTGAGACATGCCACTATGAGAATTCATTTACTGGGGCAACTCAAGCGCGTAGCGTCAGAGGTTCATCCAAGATGCTAATCACGACGCCAATCAAGCCAACCACGCCTATCCCATGACACTCGCAGAACAAATCGATCACGACCTCAAGGAAGCCATGAAAGCCCGTGATGCCGCGCGCCTCGGGACTCTTCGCATGGTCAAGAGCGCTCTCAAGTACGCCGCTATCGAGAAGTCCGGAGCCGATGCCGTGATCGATGACGAGACGGCCGTCTCTGTCCTGCGCAAGCAGATCAAGCAGCGGGAGGATGCCGCGGAGGGATTTGAGAAGGGAGGAAGACCTGACTCCGCTGCCAGTGAGAGGGCCGAGATCACTGTGCTCTCCGCCTATTTGCCTGCTGCCCTCTCCTCCGAGGAGCTGGAGAAGATTGTTACAGAAGCGATTGCCGAAGTCGGAGCCTCTTTGGGAACTCCCGATGGTGTTGGCAAAGCCCAGATGGGAGCGGTCATGAAGGCCGCTCAGGCGAAGGCGGAAGGACGCGCCGATGGCAAAAGCCTAAGCGCTTTGGTCCAAAAACTTCTTTCTTAGCTTCCACCCTAATCGCATTTTTTCTGCTATCATGGGTAGCACGTCTTTTTCTGAATGCGCCGCCATCGTTGTCGGAGGTGGCTCGGGAAGCCGCTTCGGCGGTGATAAGATCGCGGTTTCCGTTGCCGGAAGACCGGTCCTAGCCTGGACTCTGCTGGCCTTTGAGCAGACTCCGTCGATCAGCAGTATCGTGCTGGTTGCTCCCGAGGGGCGTGAGGAGGAGTTCCGTGCGATCGCGAGTAATGCAGGAATTTCCAAGCTGACCGCTGTGGTGACGGGAGGCTCTCACCGCAAGGAGTCCGTTGAGAGAGGTCTGCAAGCCCTCTCCCCGAGTGTTGATCTGGTGGCTATCCATGATGCGGCCCGTCCTCTGGTCACACCTTCCCTGATCACGCGTTGCCTTGAGGTAGCCCAAGCGTCTGAAGCGGGAGCCTCCGCGGCGGCTGTTCCTGTCTCAGATACCCTGCATCAAGGGGATCAGGAAGGATGCGCGGTGAAGACCGTCGATCGCACCGGGCTCTGGGCCATGCAGACTCCTCAGGTCTTCCGCGCCGCGCCGCTGCTGAAGCTCCTGGCAGAGAATCCTCACGGTAAACCGACTGACGAGGTCTCTGTGGCGCTGGCCGCCGGATGGAGGATTCCCTTCGTGGAGAATCGGGAACCGAATCTGAAGATCACCTGGCCGGCCGATCTTATGGTTGCCGAAGCATTGCTCCGGTCCAGAAAGCCATCACTGTGAGAAAGAACATCACACCAAACATCACCACCCTTCCGAACGGTCTCCGGGTGGCGACCCAGACCATGCCCGCCTCCCAGACGGTGGCGGTCGGGATCTGGTGCGGTGTCGGAGCCCGTCACGAGCCTGCTCGGATCGGGGGCATCTCCCATTTCCTGGAGCATCTTCTTTTTAAGGGAACAAAGACACGGAGTGCTCGTCGCATAAGTGAGGAGGTCGAGGGTGTCGGAGGAGACCTGAACGCTTACACCGCCGAGGAGCGTACCTGCTTCTACGCGGCGGCTTCCGCAGATCATCTCGCGAGGGTAACGGAGGTTCTCTCCGACATGTATTGCAACTCCCGAATCGATCCGAAGGAAGTGGAGAGGGAGAGGGGGGTGATTGTCGAGGAGATCGAGATGATCCGAGACGAATCCGCACAGCATGTGCAGGAGCTGCTGACCGCCGAGACTTGGAAGGGTAGTTCGCTCAGCCGCCCCATCACCGGAACGAAAAAGAGCCTGTCGGTCATTTCGCGCCAGGATCTCATGAGTCACCTTCGCGGTAATTACCATGCAGGCCGCACCATTGTCACTGCTGCTGGGGCGGTCGATCACGAGGAGTTCGTGAAGTTGGTCTCCTCCGGTTTTCTGAAGAAACTCCCAGGTAATTTAACAGGCACCACTCACTCTTCCGTATCCCTACCTCCCCGTCAGGCAGCTCCTCGTCTTGTGATTGAGTCCCGCGAGAATCAGCAGACCCAGATCGCCCTCTCTTTCCGGGGAGTAGGCTCTCACGATTCGAAGCGCTACGCAGTCAGCCTGCTACATGTGATCCTAGGCGGTAACATGAGTTCACGTCTCTTCCAGGAGCTGCGTGAGCGTCGAGGGCTCTGCTATTCGATCGGCAGCTCCCTCTCAACTCACTCCGACTGCGGGGCCTTCGAGATCGCTCTAGGACTCGATGGCAAGAATGTCGTGAAAGCTCTGAAACTCATTCTATCTGAGTGTGCTCGGATTGCCGGGAAAGCCCCCTCGATTGCCGAGCTCCGCCGGGCCTGCGACTACTCTATCGGCACCAGTCGGATGGCCCTCGAGCGCGCTGCCACACAAAACTATCGCCTGGGTACTTCGCTCCTGAACTACGGCAAGGTGGTTTCTCCGGAGTCGGTCTATGACAGGCTGGCGAAGGTCACCCCGGCAGAGATTCAGGCTGTGGCTCAGAAGATTCTTCAGAATCGGACGCTCTCCCTTGCCATGGTTGGCCCAGGGCCCGCCAAGGAGGAAATCTTGGGGTTGATCCGGCCAGCGTGATTTAAAACTTATTTCTCCCGCAGAGGCGCGGAGAACGCAGAGGTGTAGGATTACTGAGAGTGGCGAGGGTGTTGAATCGAGAATTCAAACACTCAGATGTGAAGGCTGAGATATTCGCTGACTGTCAGCAGTTAGAGAGGAGAGGGTTACTTGTACCCATTTTCAGTTCCCTTCCTGCTTTCCTGAGTTCCAGATTTAAAAATCAGTAATCAGTCAGGCAGTAAGGCGTTCGCAGGCGGTGACAGTATTTGCCATGAGCATGGCGATGGTCATCGGGCCGACGCCTCCGGGAACCGGGGTGATGGCCTTGCATTTCGGAGCCACGGCATCGAAGTCGACGTCGCCGACCAAGCGGAATCCGCTCTTTGTCGAAGGATCTGCAACGCGGTTGATCCCGACATCGATCACGACGGCGCCTTCCTTGATATGTTCCGCGCCGAGGGCCTTAGGCCTGCCGATCGCGGCGATGACGATGTCGGCGCGGCGAGTGATAGCGGCGAGATCCTTTGTGCGGGAGTGGGCCACGGCGACGGTGGCGTCACCTCCTTTGCCTTTGGCCATGAGCAGGAAGGCCATCGGCTTGCCGACGATCAGGCTCCGCCCGACGACAACGACCTCTGCTCCCGAGGTTTCGACTCCGGCTTCCATGAGGAGGCGTTGGCAACCGAGTGGCGTGCAGGGGACGAAAGCGGTGGCATCTTCCATCGCGAGCTTCGCCACATTGATCGGGTGAAATCCGTCGACATCCTTGCGGGGGTCGATCGCGAGAGTCACGGCATGCTCATCGATATGTTTAGGGGGAGGGGACTGGACGAGGATCCCGTGAATGGCGGGATCGGCATTGAGTTCGGCGACGAGGATGAGAACCTCTTCCTGGGTGGCAGTGGCGGGGAGCTCGAACTTGCGTGAATGCATTCCGAGTGAGGCGCAGGTGCGGTCTTTGTTCCGGACATAGGCCTGTGAGGCGGGATCCTCGCCGATGAGCACGACGGCAAGTCCGGGGGTGATACCTCTGCTTTTGAGCGCGTCGATGCGTGTCCGTGTTTCGAGTTCAACCTTGGCGGCGACCGCCTTGCCATCAATGAGTTTCATAGTGTCTCGCTTTATGTTTTTTAATCATCCCTGTATTTGTCCGAGTTCTATACCATTGGTCGCATGGGCCGACTGCACCACGAAGAGAGTGGAGACGACGGCAAAGAAGGCATAGAGGCTGTGGAGTGAGAGGGTGATTGATACATCGCGTTCGGGTAGGGTGGGGAATTAAGGAGTGCTAAGATTATCAATAAAAAGGGGATCGCTGGTGTTATTGGAGAAGATCGCCCGCCATGGCAACTGCCATTCGGGGCAATCACGACTTTACAAGAGGTCCGAGATTACGAAGAGTAAATTTTCTTTCAAAAACCATGAGCTACTTCCCCGATATTCCGGTTATCCAATACGAAGGTCCTAAGTCCAGGAATCCCCTGGCTTTCAAACATTACAACCCCGAGGAACTGATCGAGGGGCGCCCAATGCGTGATCACCTCAGGTTTGCGGCCGCCTACTGGCATGTCATGCGCAATCCTCTGGCCGATCCATTCGGCGGCGGAACCGCTCAGATGCCTTGGGATGACGGCACCGACTCTGTCGAGAACGCTCAGAAGCGCGTCCGCGTCTTCTTCGAGTTCCTGGAAAAGACGGGCATCGATTTCTACTGCTTCCATGACCGGGATGTGGCCCCCGAGTTGGCAACCCTTGCAGAATCCCACAAGGCCCTCGACGCTGTCGCCGGAACCCTGAAGGAGGAGCAGCAGCGCACTGGCAAGAAGCTCCTCTGGGGTACCGCCTGTCTCTTCGCCCATCCTCGGTTCAACCAGGGTGCGGCCACTTCGCCGAGCCTTGATGTCTTTGCCCACGGGGGAGCTCAAGTGAAGAAAGCCATCAGCATCACCCAGGAGCTGGGTGGAGGCGGATATGTCTTCTGGGGCGGTCGCGAGGGATACTCCACGCTCTGGAACACCGATATGAAGCGTGAGATGGATCATCTGGCAGCATTCCTCCACATGGCCGTCGAGTGGAAGAAGTCCATAGGCTTCCAGGGCAAGTTCTGGATCGAGCCGAAGCCCCGCGAGCCCTCCACCCACCAGTACGACTCGGATGCTGCAGCCTGCCTGAATTTCCTCCAGGCCTATGGTCTCATCAATGAATTCGAACTCAATATCGAGACCAATCACGCCACACTTGCTGGGCACACCATGCGTCACGAACTGACTGTGGCCGCCGAGGCTGGCAAACTCGGCACCATCGACGCCAACCGCGGTGACGAGCTTATCGGATGGGACACCGATCAGTTCCCGACCAATATTTACCTCGCCCTCGAGGTCATGCTTGTCGTTCTCAAGATGGGTGGCTTCCGTGAGGGAGGGCTCAACTTCGACGCCAAGCGCCGTCGCGAGTCCCACACCCCAGCCGACCTCTTCCACGCCCACATCGGCGGCATGGACACCTTTGCCCGGGGCCTCAAGATCGCCGCGGCGATCCGTGCTGACGGCCGCATCGAGGAATTCGTCAAGAACCGCTACTCCAGCTGGAATTCCCCCCTCGGTCAGAAGATTGAGTCTGGTAAGGCCACGTTGGCAGAACTCGAAGCCCATGCCCTCGCTCATCCTGCAGGGATCCCAGCTTCGGGAGGTCAGGAGTATCTCGAAAACTTGGTTAATGAGTTTATTTGATCAGTCCCACTGATTACCGAATAGGAGGGAGCCGTTTCCGAAAGGAGCGGCTCCTTTTTTTGTGCAATTATGAAGACTGATCGGCTTTCTCAGCTTCCTCACGCAGAAGGGTTTCGATCCTGAGGCGCTCGGACTCCAGATCCGTGACCTCCGGGTCGATCGTCATGTAGGGATCGATGGTGATGTCGACGCGGGAGAAGGGAAGCGGGATAGCGAAATTATCCCAGGTCTTGAGGCGGAAGGCGCTGTGATAGCGGGCATGCAGCAGCATGATCGGGATGCCGGTCTTCTGGGATAAAAAGACCGCACCGGGACCCAGAGAGTACTTCGGCCCACGGGGGCCATCTGGAGTGATTGCCAGATCGACACCTGATTCTAACAGCGCTGTCAGCTCCCTAATCGCGGTCGATCCGCGGCGGGAGCTGGATCCCCGCACCGAGCCCATTCCGAGATTGGCCATGACCCCGGCTAGGATGTCGCCATCCTTACTGGGGCTTGTGAGAACAGATACTCCTTTCCGTGAGGGATGCTTCCGTGGGTAGTGGCGCAGGAATCCGATCGAGATCGCAGGGATTCGGTTGTGCCAGAAAACAAGGATCCGAGGGCTCTCAGGGGGATTTGTCAGGAATCCGGAGCGATCGTTCATCCGGAGCCGGATGGTAGAGAAAATCAATCGGGCGAGATTAGCCGCGACGGACGCCAGGAAATCCTGCTTGTTGAACTGACCTTTGCGTGAGGCCATCTACTCGCTTGCCGGTGATTCCTCGCGCCAGCGGCAGGCATTGGGAGCATGGATCCCAAGCATATCCAGGACACGCCAGACAACGGTGTCGGCGAGTTCATCGAAGTTCTTCGGATGACTGTAGAAGGAAGGTGATGCCGGGAGAATGATGCCGCCTGCCTCTGTCACGGTGACGATGTTCCGAGCATGAATAAGGTTCCAAGGGGTTTCCCGAGGCACGAGGATCAGCTTGCGGCGCTCCTTCAGGAAGACATCGGCGGCTCGGAGGATCAGGTTCTCGCTTGTGCCGGCGGCAATGCGGCCGACGGTCCCCATGGAGCAGGGCATCACGACCATCCCGTCGAAGAGGGCGCTGCCGCTGGCGAAGGGAGCATTCATCGACTTCTCGTTGTGCTCGATCACGCCGGAGGAAAGCTTCAGTGCGCCGATTTCCTCATGGATCACCTGCTTTGCGTAGGGAGAGAGGACGAGATGGATCTCGTGATTGCCTAGCTCCAGATGATGGAGCAGTCGCTGCAGATAGATCGATCCGCTGGCTCCGGTGGCTGCTAGGACGAGACGCATGGGAAGAAGTTAAAAGTGAAAGGTGAAAGGGGGGGAGTGGACTACAGTAAGTTCGCCGAGGAGAGGGCGGCGCGCAATGCGTTCGCACGATCGAGCAGTTCTTTGTACACGGCGGTGTTCTTGGCATCGGGAGTGCAGCGGGTTGACTCGTCAAGGGTCACGAGGCGATCGCATAGAACGTGGAGGGCCGCGGTCGAGTGATCTTCCCCGGCAGCCCAGGCGGCCTGGATGGCTCCGCCGAGTGCGGCACCCTCACTGGAGTTGAGACAGACCGTCGGCACGCCGAAGATGTCGGCGCAGAGCTGACGCCAGAAGGGACTCTGACTTCCTCCTCCGGTAATGCGGATCTCTGTAAGGGGAACGCCCAGTGAGCGGAAGCGTTCCAGTCCGTAGGCGAGACCGAGTGTGACTCCCTCCATCGCGGCACGGGCCAGATGGGGGGCGGTGAGATTCTTTGTGGTGATCCCGTGGAGGACGCCGCTGCCACGGGGTAGGTTCGGGGTGCGTTCGCCGGCCAGATAGGGGAGAAGTAAGAGTCCGTCGCTTCCGGCAGGAATCGTCGCAGCCTCGGCATCATAGTTGTCATGGCTCCAGCCAGCGAAGAGAGCGCGCGTGAGCTCGGTGATGAGGGTGACATTCATCGTGCAGGCGAGGGGCATCCAGAAGCCGGTGCTGTCGCAGAAGGCGGCGATCTCTCCCTTCGGATCGACCACCGGATTCTCGCTGAAGGCATAGAGCGTGCCGGAGGTGCCGAGGCTTGCCGTCATGATGCCGGGGCTCACGTTGCCTGTGCCAATGGCTCCCATCATATTGTCCCCTCCGCCGGAACTGATGGTCACTGATGAGGAGAGTCGCCATTTTGCGCAGAGCTCTTCCCGGAGTGATCCGGCAGGCTCGGAGGAATGGCGCAGCGGCGGGAGTTTCTCAGCGAGTCCCGGCGCGACGGCATCGAGAACGGGCTGTGACCATGTCCGGGTCTTCACATCCATGAGCGCTGTTCCGGAGGCGTCGCCGTATTCCATGCTCTTCTCTCCACTCAGCCACCAGTTGATGTAGTCGTGGGGGAGCATCACGGTGGCGGTCTCGTGCCAGTTCTGCGGTTCGTTCTGGCGGACCCAGAGGATCTTAGGGGCCGTGTATCCGGGGAGCATCGCGTTGCCGGTGAGCTCGACCACCTTGGCTTCGCCGCCGAGAGCCTTGGTGAGTTCGGCACACTGAGCGATCGTGGAGGTATCGCACCAGAGCTTGGCGGGACGGACGACGCTATTGGCGGTATTGAGAAGTACAAGCCCGTGCTGCTGGCCGCTGACACCGATCCCAGCCACCTCGGAAAGCTGATCGGGAATTTTGGAGAGAACCTCGGAGATGGTTGCCTCGACGGCGGCGATCCAGACGGCCGGATCCTGCTCCATGGCGCCTTCACCGCTGGACTCCGGGGTTTCAACAAAGCCGTAGCTTTGTTGGGCGCTGGCTAGGATTTCTCCGGTTGCAAGGTCAAGCGCGATGGTCTTCGTACTCTGGGTTCCGCTATCGATGCCTAAGGTGATCATGTAATGGAGAGGCTAAAGGCTGAAGGCTGAAGACTGAAGGCTAAAACGGAACGGGTCAGGAGGAACGGGTCAGGACATAGGTAACACCCTGGTTCAAGACATGGGTAACAGGAGTTGCTGAATTGGTGATTACTTCTTGCCAAGAAATACACTCCGGGGCATTCTATCCGACCACTTCAGACCAATTTCCGGCCACACTTCCTGTTATGAGCATCATCGCCACTATCGAAAAAGAGCAGTTCAAGGCCGACCTCGTCCCGTTCGAGGTCGGTGATTCCGTTTGCGTTCACACACGCGTCATCGAAGGCGACAAGGAGCGTATACAGAAGTACTCCGGCATCGTGATCGGCCGCAAGGGTGCCGGCATCAACGCCAACTTCACCGTCCGTCGCGTCAGCTTCGGCGAGGGTGTCGAGCGTGTATTCCCTCTTCATTCCCCGCGTATCGCGAAGCTCGAAATCGAGAAGCGCGGATCAGTCCGCCGTTCCAAGCTGAACTACCTCCGTGATCGTAAGGGCAAGGCCGCCGTTACCGTGAAGGAGAAGGCGCAGGAAGTTGCCTAATCACTGATTCCTTTCCGATCCGATGACGACCAAGCGTCGCGGATCACAGATTTCGGGCCCCAAGTCTGCAAAGACTCGGGGCCCTTCTCTTTGCCCTTCGTTCTTTCACGAGAGCGAACTCCATGCTCGGGGAATTCGTCCGGTGGCCGGAGTCGATGAAGCGGGACGCGGCCCATTGGCAGGACCGGTGGTGGCTGCCGCAGTCATCCTGCCTGAGGGATTCTCTCTGGATGGGCTGGACGACTCCAAGAAACTGAATCACCAGCAACGCGAGACGCTTTATGTCCGATTGACTGAAGACTCCTCTGTATGCTTCTTCGTGGCTGAGGTAAGCTCAGAGGAAATCGGACAACTCAATATCCTGAGGGCAACTCATCTTGCCATGGCCCGTGCCATAAGAGGACTTCATGAGAACGGACATCAGTGCGCCCATGCCCTTGTGGATGGCCTGCCGGTCAAGGGACTTCCCATCAACCATACCGCCCTCGTCGGAGGTGACGGGATCAGCCTCAGCATTGCTGCCGCCAGCATCCTAGCCAAGGTCACGCGGGATCGGATCATGGATACGCTGGACAAAGAGTATCCCCAATACGGCTTCGCAAGGCATCGGGGCTATGCGACCGCCGACCATCTGTCTACATTGCGTGAGCATGGACCTTGCCCGCATCATCGACGTGGTTTTGCGCCGGTCGACCAGCCCACCTTCGGGTTCTGAAGGACACATTGTCCTCGGACGATGGGGTGAGGTGCAGGCAGCGCGTCATCTGAAGCGACTGGGTTGGAAAATCCTGCGCCGGAACTTCCGTGCTCCCAGGGGAGGGGAGGTCGATCTTGTCTGCAGGGATGGTGATACCCTGGTCTTTGCCGAGGTGAAGACTCGCCGTTCTGAAGAGATGGGACGTCCCCTCGATGCCGTTGACCGTAAGAAGCAGCAACTCATCCGCAAGGGGGCTATGCACTGGCTCCGCCTGCTTGATATGCCTGACCTCACCTTCCGCTTTGACGTAATCGAAATCCTTGCGACCAATCCTATCGAAATCCGGGTCATAGAATCGGCATTCACTCTCCCCGATCCCCTTCGGTATTAAAGAGAATCTAAGGTGAAGGTAATTTGAGGACAGAGTCAGGCGGCCAAGCGAAGCTGTAGTAGAGCTACTGCAAGCGCAGGCCAACGCCACTCTGGCTCAAAGGACCTAGGCTTTGGCCAGCCAAGGGGCTAATTCCGCGCGTAACGCCATCTCATCTCCCACGGTGAATTCTTCGCCGAGTTGAAGAGGAACAATCGCTCCGGAAAGGGTTCCGATCTCAAGGATCAGAATGCGTTTGCCGGGATGCTTCTTAATGGCGGCGTGGATGGCGTGGAGGTCGTCCACGATGAGGCGGCTGCGGTCCATGCGGAGGCGGAGGGGTCGCTTTGAGGCCTTCGGGGTGAGGGCCTTGAAGTCGCTACCCATGGCCCTGACGCTTCCATCCCGAGGGGTGATGCGGGCATTGCAGGAGAGGACGGTGCCGGGTTTGAGGAGCTCCTCGTTTTTGCTGAAGGATTCGTCCCAAGCCATGAGTTCCAGCGTTCCGGAGTCATCCTCGAGTGTCAGGATGCCGAAGGGGCGCCCATCCTTCTTCGAGAAGCGCTTTTCCACCGTAGAAAGGAGTCCCGCCAGCTTGACGCTACCCGGTTCGGTCATGGCGAGCGCCTCGGACACTGATCCGTAGGAGCCTGACTCCAGATTGCCCCGGTAGTCGTCGAGCGGGTGGCCGGTGACATAGAAGCCGAGCAATTCCTTCTCGTGGCCTAGCATCTCGGAACGCGTCCAGCGCTCTACGGTTGTTTCATTTCCCGATGTTGCTTTGGAGGGAGCCGGTGCAAGATCGGCAAAGGAGTCGAAGAGGGAGACTTGGCCGCTGGCTCGGTCTTTCTGGACGGAGGCAGCGGCACCCATAGCCCCCTCGATGGCGGCATCGAGAGCAGCACGATGACGGCTGTCCCAATCGAAGGCGCCGCACTTCACGAGACTCTCAAGGATCTTCTTGTTCACCGTGCGTGAATCGAGTCGGGAGCAGAAGTCCTCCAGCGATTTGAAAGGACCGTTCGCCTCCCTGTCAGCGATTGCAGTTTCCATCGCCGCTTCGCCGACATTCTTGATCGCGGCCAGTCCGAAGCGGATGGCCTTGGCTCCCGGGATCTCCTCAGGAAGGAAGGTGAGGGCGCTTCGGTTGACATCCGGCGGCAGGATTGCGATCCCCATGCGGGCGCACTCGCCGACGAAGGTGGCGATCTTGTCGGTGTTGTTGATTTCGTTGCCGAGCAGGCCGGCCATGAATTCAACCGGTTGGTTGGCCTTCAGGTAGGCGGTCTGGTAGGAGAGGAGTCCGTAGGCGGCGCTGTGGCTCTTGTTGAATCCGTACTGCGCGAACTTCTCCAAGAAGTCGAAGATGGCGTTGGCCTGCTTGCCGGGAATCTGGTTGACCCGGGCGCATCCCTCGACAAATACCTCGCGCTCCTTGGCCATCTTCTCGGTGTCCTTCTTGCCCATGGCACGGCGCAGGAGATCGGCCTGACCGAGCGTGTAGCCGGCCAGGGCGCTCGCCGCCTGCTGCACCTGCTCCTGGTAGACGATGATGCCGTAGGTTTCCGAACAGATCTTCTCGAGCAGGGGATGGGCGTACTCGATCTTCTTCCTCCCTTTCTTACGATCGATGTAGTCGTCGATGAACTGCATCGGTCCGGGTCGGTAGAGGGCGATCAGGGCGATGATGTCGGTGAAGTGCTCGATCTGGAAGCGCTTAGCCGTGGCGACCATGCCGCCGGACTCCAACTGGAAGACGCCGATCGACTCGCCGCGGTTAAGCAAATCAAAGGTCGCCTGGTCATCCATCGGGAGCTTCGAGATGTCGAAGTCGGGTGTATGCCGATGGATCAGCTTCACGGCATCGTCTATGACGGTGAGGGTCTTCAGTCCCAGGAAATCCATCTTGAGCAGGCCCAGATCCGTGAGTGGGGCCATGGAGTACTGGCTGACAATGTTGCCGTCATTGGCCCGGGTGAGGGGAATGTACTCGGAGAGATCGCGGTCGGCGATGACGATGCCCGCGGCATGGACGCCGCTGTTGCGGGAGAGACCCTCGAGGATACTGGCGTAGCCCCAGAGCTGGGCGGTGGAAGATTCCTCCTCGACGGCTTTCTTCAGCTCGGGGTTCTTGTCGATCGCCCCGGGTTTTTTCTCCCCTTTCTTCTCAATGCTGTTGAGGGTGATATCGAGCTCGTTCGGGATCATCCGCGAGATGCGGTCGGCGTCGCCGTAGCTCCAGCCAAGGACGCGGCCGACATCGCGGATGACGCTCTTCGCTCCCAGGGTGCCGAAGGTGATGATCTGGGAGACGGCCATAGTGCCGTACTTCTGGCGGACATACTCAATCACCTCTCCCCGTCGATTCTGGCAGAAATCGACGTCGATATCGGGGGGGCTGATGCGGTCGGGGTTCAGGAATCGCTCGAAGAGCAGTCCGTAGCGCAGCGGGTCGAGATCGGTGATCCCGAGCACATAGGCTATCAGTGATCCGGCTGCCGAGCCACGACCCGGTCCGACGGGGATTCCCTGGCTCTTCGCGTAGTTGATGAAATCCCAGACGATGAGGAAGTAGCTGGTGAAGCCTGTCTTGTAGAGGACCGAGAGCTCGAACTCGAAGCGCTCGCTGATGACCGGATCCTCCATGGCCCGCTCGCCGTAACGCTTGCGGAGTCCCTCTTCGCAGAGTTCGCGCAGATAGCCTTCGCGCGTCTTTCCCTCCGGAGGGAGGTAGTCGGGGTATTTGGACTTCCCGAACTCGAGCTTGGCGTTGCAACGTTCCGCGATGGCTAGGGTATTGGTGATGGACGAAGGCTGATCGGCGAAGAGGGCGGCCATTTCCTCGCCGCTCTTGAAGTAGAGCTCAGGAACATAGCGCATCCGCTTCTCGTCATGGATCATCGCCCCAGTACCAATACAGATCATGACGTCGTGGGCCTCGTGATGGGAGCGCTCTAGGAAATGGACGTCGTTAGTGGCGACCAAGCCGAGGCCGAGGTCGCGGGAGATGTCGATCAGCCCGCTGCGGTTGCGCCGCTGTTGCTCGATGCCATGGTCGGCCAGCTCGATAAAGAAATTCTCCTTTCCGAAGAGGTCCCGGTAGGTGGCCGCCGTCTCGAGGGCCTTGGCGGTCTGTCCCTCGCTCAGGGCCATGTTGACCTCTCCCTTGAGGCAGCCGCTCAAGGCAATGAGTCCCTGACTATGCTTTGCCAGGAGTTCGCGATCGACGCGGGGCTTGTAGTAGAAGCCTTCGAGGTGGGCCGCCGTACTGAGCTTCACCAGGTTCCGGTAACCGGCATCGTCGGAAGCGAGGAGCGTCATGTGGAAGGCTGCATCCTTGCCTCCATTGCTCGTCTTCTTTTCGTGCATCGACCCTGGTGCGACATAGATCTCGCAGCCGATGATGGGCTTTACCTTGGCCTTCTCGGCCGCCTGATAGAACTCGACTGTGCCGAAGAGATTCCCGTGGTCCGTCAGAGCGATGGCCGGCATCTCCAGCTCTGCGGCCTTCTTGACGAGTTCCTCCATCCGGATCGCTCCGTCCAGCAGCGAGTACTCGCTGTGGACGTGGAGGTGGACGAACGGGGTCTGGGCCATCCGAAAAGGTTACGGTTGGCGGTCAATGCGGGCAAGAGGGCAAGTGAAAGACCCCTCCAAAAAGAGCGCCTATCAGAGGTTTTTTTCCGCAATCACCAGCAGCCCGCGAAGAGTCAGCAGGGGATCGACCAGATCAATGAGATCGATGACCTTACTCCCACCATTCTGTCCCGAGAGTCGGGCTACAAGTTCTGCGTCTCCCCCCGTAGCGATGATGAAAGGCTTCTTACCTTTGAAGGTCTCTCGAGTAATCCGAGCCACTGCTTCTCGAACGAGTCCGACAGCCCCCAGTAGGAGTCCGATCCGGATGGCCTCATCCGTGCTTTTACCAACGCTCGAAGTGATTTTCCGGATCCGGGTGAGTGGCAGAAGGGCGGTCCCTTCGTGGAGGGCCTTGGCGGCGATGGGGAGTCCGGGTGCTATGATCCCTCCCAGATAGTTTCCCTTGGCATCAATGACATCGAAGGTCACGGCCGTTCCGAAATCGACGACTATGGCCGGAAGCTTCCCGCATTGCGCGGCGGCTGCGGCATTGGCCAGACGGTCCGCCCCGATCGTGCGGGGATTCGGGTAGGAGACGGGGACTCCTCCCGGTACCCGGTAATCCACCCAGAGAGGGCGGCAGGTTAGTGATCCGGCAATGATCCGGCTTACCCCGGGCACTACGGAGGAAATGACGGCCAGATCCAGTTTGGCCCTGGTTCCCCGGAAAAGATCCGGTGTGAGTTCGGAAGTTGCGATCTTAGTGACTCGTCCGATCTTTCCATCACTCGCCAGAGCGATCTTGGTGAAGGAGTTGCTGACATCGATCAGCAGGATTTTCTTTTTCATGACGGATGGGCTAGACGCCTACACGCCTACACGCCAGAGGCGTTGGCCAGATCCGCTTCTTCGGGGGGAAGAGCACCCTGGAAGCGCTTCTTATCGATCGCTTTCATATAGGCCTCATGCGGACTGATTGTGCCATCCAGCATCTTTTCCCAGATGGCGTCATCCATGAACTGCATCCCCTCGGATTTGCCGGCCACGATGACATCCTGAAGCTTCTGGGTCGCTCCCTCGCGGATGATGGCGGAGACGGCATTGTTCACTTTGAGAATTTCGTTGATGGCGACGCGTCCCTTGCCGTCGGCTTTCTTGAAAAGAAGCTGGGCCACGACCCCTCGCAGTGAGGATGCCAGCATGGTGCGGACCTGCGCCTGCTGATCGGCAGGGAAGGCGTCGATCATGCGGTCGACCGTCTTGCGGGCATTGTTGGTGTGCAGGGTGCCGAAGACCAGGAGTCCCGTTTCGGCTGCGGTTAGGGCTAGGGAGATGGTCTCCAGATCGCGCATCTCACCGACAAGGACGATGTCGGCATCCTCGCGGAGAGCTGCCTTCAGACCTGCGGCGAAGGAGGGGGCGTGCTCCGGAACCTCGCGCTGTGTGATGATGCTCCGCTTGTTGCGGTGGACGAACTCGATCGGCTCCTCGATGGTGACGATGTGGCGCCCGTAGTTGGTGTTGATGTAGTCGATCAGGGCCGCGAGCGTGGTGCTTTTGCCTGATCCGGTGGGCCCGGTCACCAGGACAATGCCGCCGCGCATATCGCCGAATTCCTTGATCACTTCCGGGACGTTGAGCTGCTCAAGTGTGAGTATCTTGGTGGGAATGATACGGAAGACCGCGCCGTAGCCGTGCGCCTGCTTGAGGTAGTTGCAGCGAAAACGGCTGTTCTCATCCATCTGGTAGGCGAAATCAAGATCGCCGCATTCCTCGTACTTCTGCCATTTCTCGGGCGTGCAGATCTCGCTGAGCATGTAGGCCATCTGTTCGCGGGTGAGGGGAGCTGACTCTGCCCAGATGGGCACGATTTCTCCGTGTTTGCGGATTTTCGGGGGCTGTCCCTCGGAGAGATGCAGATCGGAGGCGCCGTTTTCGATGAGTGCCTGGAAGAGTTCGTCGATGTATGCCATGGCTGCTAAATAGGTTCAGGCCCCGATGACGATACGCATCTCGGTCTTGTTCTCCGCACGGTAGAGGGCCTCCTCGGCGGTGATGATTCTTTTGCGGTAGAGCTCGGCCACGGACTCGTCCATCAGGATCATGCCGGCTTTCTTTCCGGTCTGAATAATGCCGGGAAGCATGAACGTCTTTGCCTCGCGGATGACGTTTCCGATGGCCGGAGAGTTGAGCATGATCTCCATGGCGACGGCACGTCCCATGCCGTCGGCCCTGGGAATGAGCTGCTGGCTGACAATGCCGCGGAGCGATTCACTCACCATCATGCGGATCTGGTCGCGCTGGTCGGCGGGGAAGACGTCGAGCAGGCGGTCCAGGGTACGGGGGGCATTGCTCGTGTGAAGGGTGCCGAGAACCAAGTGACCTGTCTCCGAGGCCGAGATGGCCAACTGGATAGTCTCGAGGTCGCGCATCTCGCCGACCATGATGACATCCGGATCCTCACGGAGAGCGCCCCGGAGTGCCGCTGCAAAGGATTTGGTGTGCGTATGGACTTCGCGCTGGGTTACCTGGCAGCGGGCAGAGGGAATGATATATTCGATCGGCTCTTCCAGCGTGATGATATGATCGCCTCGGTGGATGTTGATCTCCTGAACAAGTGCCGCAAGCGTCGTGGTCTTACCGCTACCCATGGGTCCGGTGACCAGGACGAGTCCATTGTGATACTGGGTGAGCAGCTTCAGCTGATGAGGCATTCCCAGCTCATCGAGCGTCCTGAGGTTGCTCGTAATGATGCGGAAGGCCAGATCGTAACCAAGTCGCTGGCGTACCACGCTGGTGCGGAAGCGGCCGCTGGCGTTGTTATAGGCGAAATCGACGTCGCCCTGATCGATAAGCCGTTGCCACTGCTGTTCGTCTAGGAACCCCTTCACCAGTGACTCGGTGTCCTCGGCGGTGAGTTTGGGGGCGTTTTCCCACATCGGAAGAAGTGCCCCGTAGCGGCGGCAGGTCGGAGGACTGGAAACGCTGAGATGGATGTCGGAGGCATCAGCCTCTTTGCCAAGATTCAGATAATCATCGACGTGACCCAGTAATGCGGGGTCGGAGAATGAACTCATGGGGGTGGAAAAACCAATTGAACGCGAGAATTTCTAACTAGGGTCGTCCCCGTTTAGCTAGTCCTGCCTTGGCTGCATTCGTGGCAAGTTCGACGACAAGAGGCTTCAGGATCGGATACAAAATCTTCCCCACTTCCAGCGCTCCGGAGATCCATCCGACCTTGCTCAGCGTGGTAAGGGCACCGACTGTTTGCACGGAGGCAGAGGCGACTGTCTCGGAGGTCTTTTGTTTTGTGCCGGGAGATGTCTCTTGACGGCCTAATCGGCTTCGATGTCCACCACGGCCACCACGGCCACCAAAGAGCGTGGCGATCAATCCCGCCGTCGCGGCCCCGCCGACCCAACGCAGGGGATGATGGCGGACGGATTCGGTAAAGCGCTTCTGGATGTCCAGATCCGAGAGGAGTCCGGCGTACTGGCGGGAGATAACAATCCGGCTTTCCCGGACGCTCTGCTGGAGTTTGAAAAGTTCAGTCTCCGGTGCATTCATCGTGTTGTGGGAAAGTTGGAAGTGTGGGGCGTAGTAGAAGTTGAGAATGGGTCGTTGCCGGTGGTGCTTCCCAAGGCCTCGATATCGCGACGCAGTTCCGCTGTGGTCGCCTCAAAGGGGCGCGGATTGATCACCCGGGCGCGTAGCATCTGATAGAGTATACCCAAGATTCCCAGATGGAGCAGTCCGGCAGCGGCGAGCGAGACCGGCCATCCCCACTTGAGGTAGGTGGCCAGCAGTGCAATCAAGGCTCCGATCAGGGCGATATAGGAGATCATGGCCACCAGGACGATCGCCATCAGGAGAATGACTCCCGCGATGCTCTGACGGACAAAAAGACGACCTTCCAGTGCAGCCAGGGAGCCAAGAGAGAAGAGATGGCGCAACAATCCGGCGGCAAGTCCCGTCACTCTGGAGGGAATGCCGCCCGGCAGATCCTGGGAATTCCTCATAACGGGTGAACCTGATCGTGCTGTGAAAAGAAAAAATAAAAGAAAAGCTCCACTCTAGCGGCGACGCAGGAGCAGTCCTAACACGAGCCCTGCGGCAAAGGTGATGCCGACAGCACGGAAAGGATTGTCCCGGACATAATCCTCGGCCTGGTTGGCGAGTTCCTCGAACTGGTCGCGGTACTCCAATGCTGCCTCTTCGGCACGATGAGCAATATTGCCATAACGATCGATAGCTTCTTGGGAGAGATCTCCGTACTTGGCTTTGGCTGTCTGGGAAAGATCGGCGTAGGTGGAGCGTGCGGCTTCCTTAAGATCCTTAGCGGCGGCTTCGAGCTCCACTCGTCCAGTTGCGTAGGCTGAGCGGGCGCTGGACTTGGCTACTTCAGCCACTTCGCGGGCGGCCGCGGCGGTGGTCTCAAGGGCTTTTTTGGCGTGGGCCTGGCTGCTTTCGAGCTTTTCGGAGGCGCTGGAGTAATTCGTGGAGTCAGTCATGGTTTTGCGGAGTTGAATAGGAGTTGGAGTAGGGAGATGTTGATTTAAGAATCGCAGAAGTGAGCTTGTTGGCAAGGCGTCATCAAGGCATCCCCCTCCATCGGTGTGAGAGTCCGCAAGGGAGCATTTGGTGATCCCTTGTTCCGATTAACGAGAGTTGCATGGTCTCCACTGATCCGCCGAGGCGGGAAAGGCGTTTGGAGATCATGGATTGGGCAATGTCGTCCAGAGTGTCGCTGTAGGTATTCAGCAGGAGAAAGAGGGGTTGCTCGGAGAGCGCCTCCTGAGCCGTGTCGATCAGGAAGGGAAGATGCTCGGAGAGTTTCCAGAGTTCACCTTTCTTGCCACGTCCAAAGGAGGGGGGATCCATGATAATGCCGTCATAGCGGTTGCCCCGGCGGATTTCCCGCTGAAGGAAGGTGAGAGCGTCATCAGCTATGTAACGGATGGGGGCCTCAGCAAGACCGGAAAGGCATGCATTTTCGGAACACCAGCCGACCATGGCCTTGGCGGCATCGACATGAGTGACAAGGGCCCCAGCCGCGGCGGCGGCAATACTTGCCCCGCCGGTGTAACCGAAGAGATTAAGGATCCGGACCTCTGGGCTCTTGTCTCTTTGCTTCCGGGCGCTGATGAGCTCCCGGATCCAATCCCAGTTCATTGACTGTTCAGGAAAGAGGCCGAGGTGTTTCGAGTTGGTGGGGCGAATGAAGAAGGAGAGCTCGCCATAGCTGACCGTGGAGTGATCGGGAAGGTTATGCCGCCAGTTCCAGATGCCCCCGGTGGCACGGTCGCCGGAGTAGCAACCCGCCCAAGCAGGAAGTGACGAGCGGTCTTTCCAAGACCACAATGCGGCGGATTCAGGGCGGAGAATCACTGTGTTGTTCCATCGCTCCAGTCGCTGTCCGTCGCCGGATGCCAGGAGTTCGTAACCGTTCCAAGCTGGATGGTTGATCGGAGAGGTCATCTAATCAGCGGTTCCTTAGAATCCTGTCCGAAACTGGACTATCAGAAGCCAGAGATTGAGTCCGGCAATCACGATGGCCATGACCCAACCGATGAGACGTACCCAAACTGCATTCACAAATTCTCCCATGATCGAGATATTCCCAGTGAACTGCACCAGCGGAATGACAGCAAAGCTGAGCTGCATGCTGAGTACCACCTGGCTGAGAAGCAGAAGGCGGGTGGTGGCTCCCTCTCCCGCGATCGCAATGACGATGAAAGCAGGAATAATCGCCAACATCCGGGTAATCAGGCGCCGCATCCAGGGGGCGATCCGGATATGGACAAATCCCTCCATGATGATCTGCCCGGCAAGGGTGCCTGTCAGCGTGCTGTTCTGACCCGAGGCCAGAAGAGCCACGGCAAAGAGGGTGCCTGCTCCTGCAACGCCTAGCATCGGAGTCAGCAACTTGAAGGCATCCTGGATTTCAGCCACATCCGTGCGTCCGGCCCTGTAGAACGTAGCGGCTGCCAGGATAAGGATGGCAGCGTTGACTGCGAGGGCTAGGGTCAGCGCAATATTGGAATCGATGGTTGCGAAGCGGATCGCCTCCTTCTTGCCCATGGAGTCCAGCGGGTAGCGTCTGGTCTGTACGATCGAGGAATGCAGGTAGAGGTTATGGGGCATGACCGTGGCGCCGATGATGCCCATGGCGATGAAAAGCTTCCCAGGATCCGTGACGATCGTTGCTGTCGGGAAGAAGCCGTGGAGGATCGGTAGGATCTCTGGTTTGGAGAAAAAGAGTTCTAGGGCGAAGCATCCCGCGATGGTGGCGATCAGGGTGATCACGATCGCCTCAATGTAGCGGAATCCTTTCTGCTGAAGCAGCAGTAGGAGCAGGACATCCAGGGTTGTGATGACCACGCCAACCAGCAGGGGGAGGTGGAAGAGGAGGTTCAGCGCGATGGCTGAGCCGAGCACCTCGGCCAGATCGCAGGCGGCGATGGCGATTTCCGCAAAGATCCAAAGACACACAGAGGCTTTTTTTCCGTAGTGTCTGCGGCAAAGTTGGGCCAGATCGGCGCCGGTAGCGATGCCGAGCTTCAGGGCGAGATATTGCAGGAACATGGCCAGTATACTCGAGAGGAGGATGACCGAGAGCAGGGAGTAATTGTATTTCGATCCTCCGGCCAGATCGGTGGCCCAGTTTCCGGGATCCATGTAACCAACCGCCACCAGGTATCCGGGCCCTACAAAGGCGAGAAGTTTTCTCCAAAACCCACTCTGAGAGGGGACGTGCACTGAGCGATGAACGTCCGGCAGGGTCTGGGAAACGGGTGGAGTCATTAAATTAGCCTTGGCTAATATATTTATACGATGCTATGAGTACTATGCAAAGGGAAAAACCCTAACGGCGAATCCTCTAAAATCCTCCATGGTTAAAACCTCAAACCGGTCATCATCGGCAGCTGAGGACTATCTCGAGCGTATCCAGGAGCTGATAGAGGCTAAGGGCTACGCCAGGATGGTGGATATCGCGGCAAGTCTGGGAATCTCCCAAGCTAGCGTTACTAACATGGTTAAGCGGCTCGATGCCGAAGGATTTGTCCTCTATGAAAAATACAGAGGATTGGTGCTGACGCCCGAGGGGGAGCGCATCGCCAAGGAGATCGCGCGTCGGCATCGTATCCTGACTGATTTTTTGAGCCAGTTGGGTGTCTCTAGCGAAGAAGTGGAGCGCGATGTGGAGGGGATGGAGCATCACTTGAGCCTGAAATCGCTAGAAGCTATCGAACGGCTCTGTCAGCAACTCACTTGTCACCCCGATTTGCTCGAAAAAATCAAACAGGGATCGAATAAAGGAATACACTGAACTGGACAGATGATGTCCGGTTAATGGTGCTTCTTGGGCTTGCTCTTCCTGCTGCGATGGGCTACGAATTCAAAAGTTTCTTATGTCCACTTTCAAGCAACTGGCTTCCCTTTTAGGAATCTCGGATCGGCAGCTTCGCCGCTACGCCGAAGAGGGGAAAATCGTCGGGGTTTATACAACCAAAGGCGGTCATTGGCGTCTGCGTGGAAAACTCACAGAAGCCCGTGTTCAGCGTGCTAGAAAAGCACTCCGCTTAACTCCATCCATCGCCACGAATCGGCGCAAGAATCACTTCAAACGCGCCAATGTCGTGATCAAGGATGTCCAGAAACAATGGAAGCAGACCTTTGAGCCGCCCAAGAAGAAAGTGCCGCCGGCCAAGAAACCCAAGCCACCCAAGGCTCCACTTCCGGGTCAGGCGGTCCAGGTTGATCTTTTCGGAGAGTGGTAGGGTTCGGGAAGAGACGGTTTTTTCCGAATTTGTAACGCTACCGGGCTTGGATTTCTTCAGGAAGAGCTACACCCTCACTGGCTGATGAAACATATCCCGACATCCTGTCTCGGCACTCTTCTTCTGGTAGCTGTTTTGCTCTTTATTCCACGGTCTCTCAAAGCCTCGAGCCATCCGTTGACGCCGCGACTCTCCGCGGTGGCCACGCTTTCCTGCCGAGGGGTCAAACCGGGTGCCCGTGTGGAGTTGGTCGTTACTGTTCGGAATGCTCTTCATCCGGTGATCGCCTCGGTCGAGAGGCCATCCTCTTTCCGCATGCGGACGCTCCGCAAACCAAGGCTACTCAAGACCGAGGAAGGGGATGTCTGGCTTTTCCGTTACCAGATAATTCCCACCGAAACCGGGGACTTTGAGATTCCTCCGATCACCGTGACGGATGCATCGGCGTCCACATACACAAGGACGGCTCCGCTGATACTCCGTGTTTCGCTCAAGGGCGAAGCCCCCGTGCTGACATCTGGTGAGCTTGCCCGTGCAGTCAATCTTACCTCCTCCCTGAGTGAGGAGGTAATGAAGAATGCTCCACAGAAAGCACCGAAGCCCGACCCAGCTCCGTCAGTTGCCGATTTACGTCCATTGCCCACACGGATTATTTCGAGCTGCTGGAAGGAACTCCAAGCTTTCTGGAACTATCCCGGCGGAAACTAGAGCAATTCTAGAAAGGAGTGCTGTGGGCAGTGCTTTCGAGCAGGACTTGTCTTCCGTGCGTAGGTTGTTAGCATTAATTTGAAAGGTATTTACCTCATGACTTTCCTGCTGCTCCTCCCCAAACTTCTCATCGCTGGCGGATCCTCCTTTCTGGGAACTCTGGAACTGCCTCCCTCGCCCGACATGATCAACCATACCCTTGCGGGTGAGAAGATCCCCGCCAGGGAGGTGGTCTGCCGTGACCGATGGGGAACGCCGATGCTCCCTGACGGCAAGGGAAGCTACAGCATCATTGCTCCGATCAATAAGGGACTGATTGCCCAGAGCCTCTGGATTCCGCCGGTTTCTGGCTCACGCCCGACACCGACTCCAGCACCGCCGGTTTCCCTGCCTGTGCTGGGTGTCCCGGCCCAAAACATTCCCGGTGCTAAGGCTGGATCTGTCGAGACTCCTTCAGCTGCCGCCGGTATCCCTCGATAGTCCGAGGTTTGTTCCGAGGTGTTAGAGCGGTTTCCCCTTCATAGGGTCGCGGGGTTTATCAAGAATCAGGTGTACTTCAGGACTTCTTCGATCGTTGTGATGCCATCAAAGATGCACCGAAGCCCGTCTGCTCGAAGTGTCGCCATGCCGAGTTCCATGGCCTTCTGCCTGATGACGACGCCCGGGGCCTTTTCGTTGATCATCGCACGGATAGGATCTGTGACCTTGAGGAGTTCATAGAGACCCTTCCTTCCCTTGTACCCCGTTTGGTTGCATTCGGAGCATCCTTTGCCGAAGTAGAAGGTCTTGTCGCCAATGTCGTAGGGAGAGAGTCCGAGTTGGGAGAGAAGTGCCTCGTCCGGCTCATAGGCTGTTTTGCAGCGGTTACAGATGCGGCGCACCAGACGCTGGGCCAGCACTGCCTCAAGCGATGCGGAAAGCATGAATGGCTCGACCCCCATATCGATGAGACGGGAGACAACACCGGTGGAATCATTGGCATGCAGGGTGGTGAAGACCAGATGTCCGGTGAGCGATGCCTGGATTGCGATCTGGGCCGTTTCCAGATCACGCGTTTCCCCGATCATGATGCGGTCGGGATCCTGACGGAGGAAGGCCCTGAGCACCCTAGCGAAGGAGAGTCCTGCCGCCTCGTTGATCGGCACCTGAAGGATTCCGTCGATCTCGTACTCCACCGGATCCTCAGCGGTGAGCAGCTTCGAATCGATGGTGTTGATCTTGTTCAGGCAGGCGTAGAGGGTGGTGGTCTTTCCTGATCCTGTGGGGCCGCAGACGATGAAGATGCCGTTCGGCTTCTCGATGACTTCGATGATGTACTCGTAGATATCTTGCGGCATCTGGAGGGTCTCCAGATCGAGCTTTACGGCGCTCCTGTCGAGCACGCGTAGCACGACGCTTTCGCCGAACTGCGTCGGGAGGCAGGAAACACGCAGGTCGACCGTCTTGTCGCCGATCTGACGCTGGATACGACCATCCTGGGGAACGCGCCGTTCCGCGATGTTGAGGTTGGCCATGACCTTGAGACGCGAAGTGACGGGGATCGCCAGATGGCGTGGCGGTGGCTCCATCTCGTAGAGGGCTCCGTCAACACGGTAGCGGATCTTGAACTCTTTCTCGAAGGGCTCGAAATGTATGTCACTAGCTTGTGCTTGAACGGCACGATCAAGGATCAGGTCGACATAGCGGATGATCGGAGTGGCGTTAGCCTCGGCCGCCGCTGCAGCGGCATTGAATTCATCCTCTCCGGTTTCAATCTCCGTAACATCCGTGGCTGTGAGTTGCTGGAGGACATCCTCCATGGAGGTCTCCTCGGAACCATAATGTGTCACGATGAGGTTCCTGACCTGATTGCAGGGGGCGACGACTTGGACGATCTCTCGGTTCAGTGTGAAGCGGAGATCCTCGAGGGCCTGGGAGTCTAGGGGATTTCCCAGGGCGACGGTCATCACATTACCGGAGGCCGTTATGGGCATCACCTCGTGAAGTCGGGCCATGCCCGCCGGCAGCAGATGAAGGAGGGCGGGGAGTGGCTCAAAACCGGTGAGGTCAACGGCATCAACTCCCAACTCCGCAGCGATGGTCTGGGCAAAGGACTCCTCGGTGACGAAGTTCTGTTCGACCAGGATCTCCTCGATGGGGCGACCTGAATTCATGGTCTCCACCAAGAGTTCCTCTCCGGTGATCTCGTTAAGGACTCCGGCGCGCTTGAAAATGTCGATGACCTGATGAGGATTCATGGGATGCTAATGGCTTTCACCCATGGTGCTGGAAATGACCTCTTCCGGAGTGGTGAGACCGGCAAGAACCTTGCGAATGCCATCCTCTCGTAGGGTTCTCATGCCCATTTCCCTGGTTCTGTGGCGGAGTTGGAGGGTGGTAGCATTACGGTTGATCATCTGGCGGATTTCGTCGTCAGCCACGAAGATTTCGAAGATTCCCATGCGTCCGCGGAAGCCCTTGCCGCGGCATTTTTCGCATCCCACGGCACGCATGAGTGTTGCCTTGGAGAGCTGTGAGGCATCGAGGTTAAGAACCCTTGCCTCGTACTCGCTCATTTCCCCGGGCACCTTGCAATTCGCACACAGCTTCCTGACAAGGCGCTGGGCTATGATGCCGCGCACGGCACTCGAAACGAGGAAAGGTTGCACTCCGATGTCCACGAGACGGGCAACCGCTGCCGGGGCGTCGTTAGTGTGAAGGGTGGAGAGCACAAGATGTCCAGTCAGTGAGGCGTTGATTGCGATCTCGGCGGTCTCCTTGTCTCGAATCTCACCTAGCATCACAATGTTGGGTGCCTGGCGCAGCATGGATCGGAGCGCCGCCGCAAAGGTCATCCCAACCTCTGCGTTAACCTGTACTTGGTTAATGCCGGTCATCTGGTACTCGACCGGTTCCTCGACCGTGATGATCTTGCGGTCAGGTCGGTTCATGTAGTTGAGGCAACCGTAGAGGGTAGTTGTTTTTCCCGACCCTGTCGGACCCGTAACCAGGATGATGCCGTCCGGCATCTGTACCAACCGTTCAAAGGTTGCCTGGTCATCGCTCATGAAACCGAGCTCGGGTAGGCCAAGCATCAGCGAGGACTTATCGAGGATACGCATGACAATACTTTCCCCATGGACGGTGGGAACGCTGCTGACGCGCAGATCGATCGTCTTTTCACCCATCTTTATCTGGATACGTCCGTCTTGGGGAACGCGCTTTTCGGCGATGTTCATGGAGGCAGTCATGATCTTCAAGCGGCTGATGATCGCTCCCTGGAGCTTTTTTGGAGGGCTCTGCATCTCCTGAAGATTTCCATCGATACGATAGCGGATTCTCAGGCGCTTCTCCATCGGCTCAATGTGAATATCGCTTGCCCTATGGTTCTGGGCTTCGATCAGTAGGCTGGAGACCAGGCGGATGATCGGTGCATCATCGTCGCCCGTATAGTCTTCCTCCTCTTCGGTAATGGCTGCTTTGCCGAGTTCCTCGAGACCCTGGGGATAGAGGCGGTCGAGCTTATCTTGGATCTGTGTCGGGACGGCGCAGACGAATTCCACGGGTCTCTTGAGCAGGAATCCGATGCTGTCGAATGCCTCGAAATCCATCGGATCGGCTATCGCAAGCACAAGCGAGCCATCATGTTCATAAACGGGTACCGTCTTGTAACGCCGTGCAGTTTCCGGCGACAGGAGATTGATCAGTTCAGGGCTGGGGGTCACCAGGGAGAGGTCGACAAAATCCATGCCGTTCTGGGAGGCGAGTGTCCGGGCAACATCCTCTGCGCTCACCGTACCCTCCTTGATGAGTGTCTCCACCATGTGGAGTCCACCCGTTCTGCCTGCGAGATCCTCCCCCTGCGCCTGGGTCATGAGACCCACATCCTTCAGGATCTCGATTACATATTCGTCGTTGGCTGGCATTATCGTGGGATGATCAAGGGAGGTGGCATATCATCTCTCCCTTTATTTCTTTGTCAACGCGCTCTCCGTGCATTGGGCCGTTGATTTTCCATGAACGCTGCCCTAGAATCGCTCTGATAAGTATTATGTCACGTTACCGCACTATCCTGATTTTTGGCGCTCCTGGAAGCGGCAAGGGAACCCAAGGCAAGATCCTTGGTAAGATACCCGGCTTCTACCACTTCGCTTGCGGCGATGTCTTCCGGTCGCTCGATCCCACTAGTGAACTAGGCGCCCAGTTCCTTGAGTACTCCAGCAAGGGAGAGCTTGTTCCCGATGAGATGACCGTCAGGCTCTGGCATGAGTCGATCCGCAAGACTGTGGAATCCGGAAAGTTCAAACCTGAGCGCGATCACCTCATCCTGGACGGAATTCCGCGTAATGTCGCCCAAGCCGTGCTCATGGAGACTCATATCGAGGTCCGCAGGGTCTTTCATCTTTCCTGTCCCGATCGGGATAAGCTGGTTGCCCGTCTCAAGAAGCGTGCGCTGCGCGATAACCGACTTGACGACGCCAACGAGGAGGTCATCCGCAACCGTCTTGGCACCTATGATTCCGAGTCCAAGCCGATGCTGAGCCACTACTCGTCGGTGAAGCGTCATGATATTGATGCCTCGATGACGCCGCTGGAAGTGCTCCACAAGGTTTTGGAAGGACTCCTGGAGGAAACATCTGCCGAGAGTTCCACTCTGACTCCCCGATAGGTAGTCAGATCACAGGTTCATGAGCCAGTTCGAGAACCTGCGGGCCTCCTCGCTCTATTGCAATAAATGCGCCAAGGCGATGCCGGTGAGGGAAATGCTCTTGCTGGTTCTACCGGACAAGGAGATCTACGACTATCTCTGCACCGGGTGCTCGGCATCACTTGGCAGCCGTGAGGTAAGTGCGGGAGATCTTAGAATGTCTAAGGTGTCCAAGACAGCGATGAAAGGCCGCCGTAACTCAGGAATCCCGTCTTCCTTCGGGTACTAAAGGCCTGATTGCCCCATACGAATGCGCGTACTTTTCGCCGGCACTGGGGATATCGGGATTCCGACCCTGAACTATCTGATGGCTCACCACACCTTGGTAGGCGTCCTGACTCAGCCAGACCGCCCGGCCGGGCGACACCGCGAACTCAAGGCTCCCGCGATCAAGGAGGAGATACTCAAACTGGCTCCCAAAATTCCGATGCTCCAACCGGAATCCCCACGACTTCCCGAGGCCATTTCCTGGGTTCGGCAACTTGCCCCGGAAGTGATGGTCACGATGGCTTACGGACGGATCCTACCCAAGGAGCTTCTCGAGGCGCCTTCCCTTGCCTGCCTGAATATCCATGCCTCGGTGCTTCCGCGCCATCGTGGAGCCTCCCCGATCCAGGCAGCCATTGCCTCGGGAGACCGGACAAGCGGCGTCACCATCATGCATATGGCCGAGGGACTCGACACCGGCGATGTCATTCTTGAAAAAAGCATTACTCTCGCGAGACGCGAGACTGCCGGTTCGCTTTCGGAAAAACTTGCCAATTTGGCCCCGCTTGCCCTGTCCGAGGCTCTGGAACTTCTCTCCCATGGGAATGCTCCGCGTTTCCAGCAGGATCATGCACTGGCTACCGTCACCGGTAAAATCGGAAGGGAAGAGTCATTGATCGACTGGAGTCAACCCGCAGTCGGGCTCGAACAGAAAATCCGCTCCCTTCAACCGAGGCCTGCTGCCGTCGCGACTCTTCATGCGGCCACTGGAGAGGTGATTTCTCTCAAGATTCATTCGGCAATCCTTGCCCGGAAGGCCTCGGGAAAGCCGGGCAGCATTCTCCGGGTCGATGAACGAGGAGTGCTTGTCGCCTGCGGTGAGGGGGGGCTTCTGCTTCGAATGATCCAGCCCGAGGGAAAGGCACGGATGCATTCGGCCGCCTTTGCGCGCGGTCGAGCGCTGAAAACTGGCCCGTAAAGGCATGGTTGGAAGGATTTGATGGTGCCGATTTGACTTTGCCTCGGGCCTCTCCTGCGGTTTGATTTGTCCTCATGTCCGATACCTTGTCGTCTTCGCCGAAATACAGCCGCATCGTCCTCAAGATCAGTGGTGAGGCACTGAAGGAGAAGGGGAGTTCTGACAGCGTCTCGCCCCAGATCGTGCAGAAAGTGGCGGCCTCCATTGCCGAGGTCAGCAAGATGGGTGTGGAGGTTGCTGTTGTCGTTGGGGGAGGGAACATCTGGCGCGGACTCGCTGCAAGCCATCGGGGGATGAATCGTGCCACGGCGGATTACATGGGGATGCTTGCCACGGTGATCAATGGGATGGCGCTGATGAGTGCCCTGGAGGATCTGGGCCATTCCACGCGCGTCCAGACCGCCATCCAGATGAACAACGTTGCGGAACCCTTCATTGTTCGCCGGGCTATCCGCCATCTGGAGAACGGCCACATCGTTATTTTCGTCGCGGGTACCGGCAATCCTTTCTTCTCGACCGACACGACCGCCGCGCTCCGTGCCAATGAGATCGGTGCCGATATCATCCTCAAGGCAACCAAGGTTGACGGAATCTACGACTCCGATCCCATGAAGAACCCTGAGGCGAAGCGTTTCGATACCCTGACTTACTCGGAAGCCTTGAGTCGCCGCCTGGAGGTGATGGACTCGACGGCTTTTTCCCTCTGCATGGACAATGCCATGCCGATCATCGTTTTTGACATGTCCGATCCCGCGAATATCCTGCGTGCTGTACGCGGCGAAGCTATCGGAACCCTCGTGTCGGATACCACGCCAGCCCTCTAGGGAAATTTCCCTAATTCACCCTTCACCACACCACAGACTATGAGCGCAGAAGAAGTCCTTTTTGAAGCCGAAGCCGGCATGGAGAAAGCCGGAGAATTCATGATGCATGAGTTCAATGCGATCCGCACCGGAAAGGCCTCACCGGCCCTTGTTGAGAACATCGATGTCACAGCCTACGGCAGCAGCATGAAGCTGAAGCAACTTGCCCTCATTACCTCTCCCGAGCCCAGGTTACTCGTGATCCAGCCCTTCGATGCTGGAACCGTCCAGGATATCGAGCGGGCCCTCCAGGAAAGCAAGATCGGCATTAATCCCGCAGTCGACGGAAAGCTCATCCGCCTGCGCATTCCCGAGCTTTCCGAGGAGCGTCGGAAGGATCTTGTGAAGACCATTAACAAGATCGCCGAAGAGACGCGTGTCCGTGTGCGTGCTTGCCGCCGTGAGGCGATGGAGGGTGCAAAAAAACTTCAGAAGGAGGGAGTCATCACCGAGGATGATCTTGAGCGCTCCGAGAAGGAGATCCAGAAGCTCACCGACAAGCAGGTCGAGTCGATTGACAAGCACGTCTCCCACAAGGAAGCCGAGCTCATGACTGTCTAAGTCGTCACGGGTTTTACTTTACTAGCTGCCGATCCTTCATGAAGAGTGCCGCACGTTTCAGGAGTATCGTTCTCTTCCTGATCACATCGCTGATCCTGGAAGCAAATGGGATAAAGCTGCTCGCGAAGGATTCTCTGGTGGTCAACGCCGCACCGGGTTTTACCGGAGGTGCATCGGCCGGTCGCAAGATCACGCTTGCCTCACTCAAGGGTAAACCTGTCGTTCTGCTCATTGCATCTTCGCCCAAGGACCGAGCTTTCCGTTCCCAGATGAAGGAACTCAAGGGCCGCTACGAGCGCCTTGCTTCCCAAGGGATGCTTTTCTTTGCCGCTTTTACCTCGGAGGGAGGGCGCATCCCCTCCAATATCCCGTTCATTCTTGTGGATGACCCTGCGGCCGTGGCGTCCGTTTATGATGTGACCAAAGGATTTGCCGTTATTGTTATTGGTCGTGACGGGAACCTCGATTGCCTCAGCACCAAGACGCTGCCGGGCCAGCGCATCCTTGATCTCTCCATGAACAATGCCGAGGTCCAGATGCAACTCCGGCGCTGATTGAATTTTCTATAACCCTATACCAATATCATCCATGAAGACACTTCATCTCAGTTTCATTGCCGCCTTAGCTGTCGTCGCCACCCTGCTGCTGATTCCTCAAGCCAAGGCCGAGACGGCTTCGGAACTCAGGTATCAGTCGGAGAAAGCACTCCACAGACTTTACAGGAATAACCCCGGGGCCCGGGCGATCAGCGAGAAATCGATTGCGGTCTTAATTTTTCCCGCTGTTTACAAGGCAGGATTCATCGGCGGGGCGCAGACTGGCAACGGAGTTCTTTTCAAGGATGGTCATGTCGCCGGATACTTCAATACGTCGGCCGTCTCCTATGGACTGCAGGCGGGCATCCAGAAGTTTTCCTACGCCCTCTTCTTCATGGACGAACACTCCCTTCATTATCTTAACAAGAGCGGAGGATTTGAGCTTGGTGGCGCTCCATCACTGGTCGTTGCCGATGAGGGATTCACTTCTTCTATGTCCACCACCACCATGCAGAAGGGAATTTTCGCCTTCTTCTTCGGCCAGAAGGGGTTGATGGCCGGACTGGGCATTCAGGGTACAAAGATCACCCAGTTTACTCCTAGCGAGTAGTTTGGCTTAATAGGTTCTCTCTTTTGCCATTACTCATGAGCTATCATGAGAAGGGGAGAGAATGTGGGGGCGGGCGTCAGTTTGACTAATTAGAGAGGATCGGAAGCCACGGTCCAACCGTTACCATAGCCAAGCGCTGGTCCCCAAGCGTTCCAGTCGCTATCATCCATGTTGACCTGGGCATCCAAGAGCTTCGCATCGATTTTCTGCTGACTTACTTTCAGCTTGCGGTATGCCTCATATTGGGATGAATTCCCTGCCAAAAGAGTCTTACGCGCCGTATCAGCGAAGACATAAACAGTTCCTTTCTTGCCAACCAAGGGAACCACTTTCCCGGATTTCAGGGAATTGAGCTTTGCTAACTGAGCTGGAGTCGTCGCTGGAATCGTCTTGAATCCTGCAGCGGCCAAGAGGGTCCTTTTATCGCTCAGATTCGAGCAGGCCACCAGTCCGGCCATACAGAGAAGTAGGATCGCTGAGTGCTTCACGAACATTGGGTCCAAGATGGGGACTTGTAACGATTAATAGAAGCCCGGTCCCCAGAACGGTCCATCCATCCCACCCCAGCAGCCCCACTGCGAGGCATCGGCATTGAGAGCGGCGGTCGCCTCCTTGTCCTGCTGCATTTTATACTGGAGGGCATACTGCTGATAAGCGGTGTACTGTTTTTGGTTTCCGATCAAGAGGGTGTTGCGAGAGGCATCCGCAAACAGGAAAGCCGTCTTTCCGTTCTTTGTGACTGGGGTGACCTTCAGCTGGGGGAGGGTCTTGAGTTGGGCGATCTGCTTGGGAGTGGTCGGCACGACCGTGCGGAATCCGGCAGCACTCAGCAGTGTCTCCTTGTTCTGGCCTGACGAGCAGCCGGACAAGACAAGAGCCGCCAATAGGAGAGATAAGAGGGGAAGGGTGAAGAACTTCATGAGTTGTGATGTATCGTTAGTATCCGCGGGAGGCGAGAAAGAAAACAAAGCCCGAGAAGGCGATGCAGTAATAGCCGAACCATGCCCAGTGACCTTTCTCCAACCAGGAGGAGAGCAGCCGGAGAGCGAGCAGGCCCGCCACAAAGGCACCAATCATGCCGAAGAGACCTGGGCCGATCAGATGGAGAAGGTGATGTGGGGAGGCCGCCTCGGCATGGGACTTGAGCAGTCTCATGAGCTCCTTGGCCACGGCGGGTGGAGTGATGATCACCGCCAGGGCGAAGCTGAATTCCTCGACGCGTTGGCGGTTGATGCCCTGAAGCATACCCACGGAGATAGTGGTGCCTGATCGTGAGAGTCCACGGAACGGCAGGCAGAAGCCCTGCGAGATGCCGATCCAGACCGAGGAGAGAATCCCCAGTGAGCGGGTGCCCTGACTTCCGCGCAGATGTCCCGCTACCAGGATCAGCAATCCTGCGGTAAGGAGTGCTCCGCCGACTAGCGGAAGGTGCCCGAAAAGATCTTCCATCTCGCCCTTGCTACTGCCGTGCATGAAGACCTTCTCGATAAGGACCTTCAGAGCCAAACCGACGACTAGGGTCGCAACGGTAGCCACGATGACATTCACTGCCGTCTCCCGGAGACTTGCGGCGCTAGCAAAGAAGGTCCTCTTCCAGGCATTCCAGAAGTAAGCGATGACCGCGACCATGGTTCCGGTGTGAAGCATCACAAGAAGGAAGGTCATCGCTGGGCTCGAAGGATCCAATCCCATGAGCTTTTCAGCCACAATCACGTGGGCTGAGCTCGAGACCGGGAGGAGTTCGGCTGCTCCCTGTACGAGGCCGAGAAAGAGAATCTGAAGAAGGTTGGGTTCCATGGTGTGTGTTGTGTCGGTGTTGGGTAATTAAGAGATAAGGGAAGCCGTTGGCAATCGTGCGAAGCAGTACGAGAGGCTATTTCTTCCTCTCTGAGAGGGTTGTGAAGACCATGACCCAGAACGATTGAGCCACGATAAAGAACGGGATTCCGAGCGCTGCAGGCAGCGAGTAGATAATTGTGACAAGCGGAATCCAGACCATCCAGTTCGCCATCAGGACAGGGAAAATCCTTAAAGCATAGAATGCCACTGGATGATGGCCTCTGAATCCGTGAAGAGTGAAGCCGTGATCTCTCCAGAGGAAGACACAGACAGCCTGGGGAATCGCCAGAAGAGGACAATAGAGAAAGGCATCGACAAGGACCTTTCTCGTTATCACCAAGGCCGTATCCGAAGGGCCGAAAAGAGCATATTGCAGACGATAAAAAAGATCGACCTGCATGCCGATGAGTCCCCAGAAAGGAACTGCGAAGAGAAGACGTTGTCCAAGAGTGCTAGAGTTTGTGCTGGGTTTTCCCAGAAAAAGGAGTCGCAGGAATTCGGGCAGGACCGCCGACGCCGCTGAGGTGCCGACAAAGGAAAAAAGTAGTCCCCAGTGGGAGCGCAGAAGCGTCAGTTTTTCAAAGGCGGCTCTGGCGTCGGGATTCAGGAAGTAGGCTGCGGCCATGAAGGCCATGAGGAGTTGAAGGAGCAGTCCGGGGATCAGATTTTCACGGAGTGCAGTCAGGGATTCTTTCCATGCTGCACGGATCACGTGGTTCTGATGATGCTTCATGTCTCGGGAATTGTCTGCTAGGCCTGGGCTATAAAGAAGAAGAGCTTCCTTTGCAGGAAGCTCTTCTTGAAAGGTGGCACAAAAACCGTGCCAAAAGTAATGGGCGAATTAACGCTTGGAGAACTGGAAGCGCTTGCGGGCACCAGGGCGGCCTGGCTTCTTACGCTCACGCCTGCGGGAGTCGCGGGTCAGGAGGCCATCCGCTTTGAGTAGAGGACGGTTGGCTTCGTTGAATTCGTTGAGAGCGCGGGCAATCGCAAGGCTGAGTGCACCAGCCTGACCCTGAAGACCACCACCGGAGGTCTTTGCTTCGACATCATAGGATTTGATCGCATTCACGACCTCAAGAGGCTTGAGGACGGTGTTCTGCATCGAGATGGTGGTGAAGTAATCCTCGAAGTTCTTGCCGTTGACGCTGATCTTGCCGGAACCCGGAGCTATATTAATGCGGGCGACAGCCGTCTTGCGGCGTCCAGTCGTACCTGTTGTAGGTGTTTTAGCGGTGGCCATGAGATATTTAGAGATCTTTTTTTGGAAAAATGGAGTTACTTGGCAGGCTGAGGATTCTGAGCTGTGTGAGGATGTTCGGAACCCTTGTAAACCTTCAGTTTCCGGTAGACCGTGCTTCCGAGACGGTTGTGTGGGATCATTCCCTTGACTGCACGCTCGATGAGAAGTTCAGGGCGGCGCTCGCGGCGCTGGCGGAAGGTCTCGGACTTATGACCCCCGACGAATCCGGAGAAGCTCATGTAGCTCTTCTGGGTCTCTTTCTTGCCGCCGATTTGGATTTCAGCCGCATTGATCACGACGACAAAATCGCCGGTGTCCACATGGGGCGTCCAGATCGCTTTATGCTTGCCGCGGAGCAGATTGGCGGCTTGCACGGCAACATGGCCGAGGTATTGGTTCTTAGCATCGATCACCCACCACTGGCGTTTAACCTCGGGGGCTTTAGCGGAAAAAGTCTTCATACGGATTTCGGGAAAGGAGATGAAGAGTAGGGAGTGACGCGATAGGTGTCAAAGAGGAAAAAGTGTTTTTTTACTAGAGGCCCCTTTACACTCGCTTTTCAGTCACGTCGGACAACCTTCTCCAGACATGCCATCCATCAGCTTTCTCGGTACAGGTTCCGGCGTTCCTCAGGCCGACCGCTTTTTCGCCAGTTCTCTTCTGCTCCTGGAGGGGAAACATCTGCTTATCGATGCCGGCGAGCCGTGCGTCCATTCCCTGCGCGATCGTGGAACCTTGATTCGGGATCTAGACGCCGTCCTGATTACTCACGGCCATGTCGATCACATCGGAGGCCTGCCCTCCCTGCTTCAGGGGGCGATGCTCCTAGAACGAACGAAGCCTCTCGAGATCGCTCTTCCTGAGGAGATGATCGCCCCGATCCGTGCCTGGATCAGTGCCCTCTATCTCACGGAGGAGGGGATGGGATTCCCGCCTGTCTGGCTTGCATGGAAGGATCGGGAGTCGCTGATGCTGGCCGATGGGAGCATCTCCGTGACGCCGTTTTCCAATCGTCATCTCGAGCAGTGCTACCGTTCTCTTCCCGGTGCGGATGCCGCGCTCCCGTGCAACTCCTACTCACTGGAGATCATGGCTGGTGATTTCCGGGCCATCTTTAGTGGTGATCTTTCATCTGCTGACGATCTTGTGGAACTCGTGTCAACGCCTGCGAATGTCCTCGTTTGCGAACTCTCCCATGTCAGCAAGAATGAACTTGTAGGGGTTCTCCGCGAGGCCAACCTAAATGCGCTCTGCCTGATCCATCTTTCGGAGGATGTGGCAGATGATCGGGAGGAACTTCATGCGAAGATGGAGGAACTCCTGCCTCGCATCTCCGACATTTTTATTCCCGAGGATGGTGAGATTCTCGATTTTTAGCATCCTAGGATGCTAGGCCTTAGTAATTGCCCGGTGGTCGGGGGGCTTCCATCTGGAGCACGGGTACGGGGATCCTGAGCTGTATCTGATCGTCGATCAGGACCTCGACATGGTAGGTCCCGTATTTCTGGAACTGGACTCCGCCGAAGAAATGCACATTGGTGGCATGCGCGCTCAGATCGGACAGGCTAAAGGGAACCTCCGCCTGCGCAATCGCCTGATCCTCCTCTGGATCATAGATGAGGCACTTCTGAATGAAGTCGCCGCTACCGCCACACCAGCGGGTCCAGAGGCAGAGCTTGAAGAAGGCGATCGGTAGAGTGGGCGTCGGGATCGCCCCGATCACGCCGATGAGTGTCTGTTGGCCGCTAATTTCGGCCCGGACATCCTCGCAGAGGATTGCGGCCTGAAGGTCTGGAATAATCGAATCGGCGGTCATAAGAAGCCCCATGCTGTTACAGCCTAAGGACGATGGCAAGGAGAGCATCAGCGTACGATGAGGTTGTTCGGATTCGAGTAGGCGAGCTTTTGAGGCATTGCCGAGCGCATCCGATTGAGGGAATATTCATCCAATCTTTTCTTCATGATCTATCTCGATCACAACGCAACCACACCGCTCTCTCCCGAAGCCAGGAATGCCATGCTGCCCCTTCTGGGGGATCTACTGGGCAATCCCTCCGGCATCCATGCCTCTGCTAGGGTCGCCCGTGCTGCCGTCGATGAGGCGCGTGACCGGATCGCCGCACTGCTCGGGGCCAAATCCCATGAGATTATCTTCACTTCCGGCGGTACGGAGAGCTGCAATCTGGCGATCCTGGGACTGGCAAGGCACCACCGCACCTCTGCGAAAAACCACTTGGTTACCGCCTCCACCGAGCATCATGCCGTGCTTCATACCATGCGCTCCTTGGCTGAGCGGGAAGGATTCGAGCTGACCGAGGTTCCTGTCGATGTTCAAGGAGTGATCGATCCGGAGGTTTTTGCTGCTGCCCTGCGGCCCGAGACTTTGCTTGCTTCGGTGATGATCGCCAACAACGAGACGGGTGTCATCCAGCCGATTGCCGAACTCTCAGCTCTCTGCCGGGAGCGGGGTATCTTTTTTCATAGCGATGCCGTCCAGGCTTTTGGCAAGATTCCCTGCAAGCCCGTTGATCTTGGCGTCGATGCACTCTCGGCGACAGCGCACAAGTTCCATGGACCCCATGGTGCTGGATTCCTCTGGCTCCGCTCGGGGGTCTCCATCGAGGCGATCCAGCACGG
The DNA here is from genome assembly GCA_021413925.1 of Verrucomicrobiota bacterium. Classification (NCBI taxonomy): domain Bacteria; kingdom Pseudomonadati; phylum Verrucomicrobiota; species Verrucomicrobiota bacterium. The sequence goes on along the minus strand of JAIOPL010000006.1, from coordinate 106,553 downwards.
GGGCTTTCATGAGAACGAACGTCGTCCTGGCACCGAGAATGTCCCGGCCATCGCCGGCATGGCCGCCGCCGCTGAAGTCGCGGTGAGAGAAGCTTTTGGTACGAAGAAACAAGCCCGCGAGTCAGAGCTTCGGGATCGTCTTTGGCAAGGCATTCGGACTATCGACCCCTCGGCATTCCGGAATGCCGCCTCGGCTCCCTCTCTTGCCAACACGCTCAATGTCAGCTTTCCCGGTTGCGATGGGGAGACTCTGCTGATGGGTCTTGATCTCGAAGGGGTTGCCGCCTCCAGCGGGTCCGCCTGCATGGTGGGATCGATCCAGGCTTCGCACGTGCTGCTAGCCATGGGGGCATCCGAGGATCTAGCCCGCGCGACAGTCCGCTTCTCACTCGGACAGGAGACGACGCCGGAGGCGATTGATGGAACTCTTGCGGCACTGAGCCGTGTTCTGAGACGTCAAGCCCGGCCGCGGCAGATATGACATCACTCGTGGGTCAGTTGAAAGGTCAACTAACAGATCAGCTGAAGCTCCTGTTCGGACACAGCGCTCCCGCATCAGTGAATCCTTTCTCCTCCCGAAAGCCCCACTCTTCGGGGAATTCCCGCAAACGCGATCCGTTCCTTGAGGAGCAGGCTCGGGCACTCCTTCATCCGATCGCTCCCAAGCTCTCGCCCCTAGTCATCGTCGGCTGGAATTCCCGGATGAGGACCACTGCCGGTGTCGCCATCACTTCACGCTGGGAGGTCTGGCTGAACCCGGCCCTGCGTGAAATCTCCGAGTCCGAAGTGGAGATGACCCTGCTCCATGAGCTGGCCCATTTGCTGGCCCAGCATCGTTATGGGCGTCGCCGTCTTGCGCCTCACGGCTTGGAGTGGCGCGAGGCCTGCTGCGATCTTGGGATTCCCGATGAGAAGCGCACCCACCAGCTTCCCTTTGTGAGTCGTCGGATGAGGCGTCGCTACCTGCTGAGTTGCCCGGGTTGCGGAGTGAGCCACTCGCGTGTCCGCAGGCCAAGGAAGAGGATCGCCTGCCTTGCCTGCTGCCGTACTCACAACAACGGTTCCTACGACGAGCGATTCCGCTTCCAGCTCATGGAGAGAGAAATCGGAGAGTGATGAAGTGTCTGTATAGGTTATCCTTTTTCTTTTTCCCGCTTTCTGATGAAAAGGAGATTCGCTCCGTAGTAAAAATTTTAACCCCTCCATAGAATGTCCCAGAACATCGAGTCCCATCTTGTTGAGAACCGCGTTTTCAAGCCCTCCGCCGAGTTTTCTAAAAAAGCCCGGATCAAGAGTATGGCCGAGTACAGGAAGCTCCATGCCGAGTCGGTGAAGAGCCCTGACAAATTCTGGGCCCGCGAGGCCAAGGAACTCCACTGGCTCAAGAAATGGACCAAGGTCCTCGACTGGAAGCTCCCCTATGCCAAATGGTTTGTCGGAGCTAAGTTGAATGCCTCCCAGAACTGCCTCGACCGCCATCTCGACACCCCGCGGGCCAACAAGGCGGCCATCATCTGGGAAGGGGAGCCCGGTGACAAAAAGGTCATCACCTACCGCCAGCTTCACCGCGAGGTTTGCAAGTTTGCCAATGTGCTCAAGCGCAACGGAGTTAAGAAGGGGGACCGCGTCCTTATCTACATGCCCTTGATCCCCGAGGCCTCCATCGCGATGCTGGCCTGCGCCCGGATCGGAGCCGTTCATTGCGTCGTCTTCGGCGGATTCAGCTCCGAGAGCATCAAGGACCGTTTGGCCGACTCCGGCGCGAAGCTCATCGTCACCGCAGACGGCGGCTACCGCCGCGGCCAGTTCGTTACACTTAAGCAGAATGTCGACCATGCGCTGGAAGGGGACACCTCGGTGAAGAAGGTCATTGTCTTCCGACGCGCCAATAGTGATATCCACATCGAGGAAGGACGCGATGTCTGGTGGCACCGCGAGATGGAGTATGTCACCGCCCATTGCCCCGCGGAGCATCTCGACAGTGAGCACCCGCTCTTCATCCTCTACACCAGCGGCTCTACGGGAAAGCCGAAGGGTATCCTCCACACGACCGGCGGCTATCTTGTCGGCACCTACGCCACCACCAAGTACGTCTTTGACCTTCGTGAGGATGATGTCTATTGGTGCACCGCTGACATCGGCTGGATCACCGGTCACAGCTACCTTGTCTACGGGCCTCTGACCAACGGAGCCACCTGCTTCATGTACGAGGGTGCGCCGAACTGGCCGGAGTCCGACCGCTTCTGGAAGCTTATCGCCGACTACGGCGTCACTATCTTCTACACCGCCCCGACGGCTATCCGTGCCTTCATGAAGTGGGGTGACGAGCATCCCGCCAAGCACGACCTTTCCTCACTGCGCTTGCTCGGTACCGTCGGCGAGCCGATCAATCCCGAGGCCTGGATGTGGTTCAATAAGCACATCGGCCACGAGAAGTGCCCGATCGTCGACACCTGGTGGCAGACCGAGACTGGAGCCCACATGATCGCACCGCTGCCCGGCGCCACGCATTGCAAGCCTGGCACAGCCACGTTGCCCTTCTTCGGCATTGACGCCGCGATCGTGGATGACGATGGCAAGGAAGTCCCCCACGGCCAGGGAGGTAAGCTCGTCATCCGCAAGCCCTGGCCTTCCATGCTGCGAGGGATCTGGGGTGACAAGACCCGCTATCGCCAGCAGTACTGGAGAGAGGTGAAGGGTGCCTACTTCACCGGAGACGGCGCTCGCCGTGATAAGCAGGGTAACTTCTGGATCGTTGGCCGCATCGACGACGTGTTGAATGTCGCCGGCCATCGTCTTGGCACTGCCGAGCTCGAGAGTGCCCTAGTCAGTCATCATGCCGTCGCCGAGGCCGCCGTGGTCGGTCGTCCCGACGAGATCAAGGGGCAGGGGATCGTTGCCTTCGTGACCCTGCGTGAGGATCACAAACCCAGCGATGCACTTAAGAACGAACTCCGCAACCATGTCGGCAAGCTCATCGGCCCGATCGCCAAGCCCGACGAGGTCCGCTTCGCCGAAATGCTGCCGAAGACCCGCTCCGGCAAGATCATGCGTCGCCTGCTCAAGCAGGTGGCCGGTGGCCAGTCGCTGACCGGAGATACGAGCACGCTTGAGGATCTCTCAGTTTTGACCAAACTCAGTAAGGCAGAGGAGTAATCCCTCAAAACTTAAAAAGGAACACCCATCTCCTTCATCGGAGATGGGTAAACCCTTCCTTCCGAACGACTCTGCAAAGATTCTGCTTTTTCTGGATATGGAGAAGGAGTAAATACCCCGTTATGGCAAAGGGTTCAAAGCAACAGGAAGACACACTGCCTCCCGAAATCCTTGCGGATAAAAGAGAGGATGTTTTGTCACCTGCTTACGGACAAGGGCCCTTCACCCGACCCCTCCCAAGACCAACCGGCTGCTGGGCGGGATGTATCCAAGATCCCTGTTGCCTCACAAACCGCCGCGACCGAAAACAGACTCCACTACAGAGTCAACCCGTCCCCAAAGACAACTGAGGCTCGGTTTGGGGGTCAAAAAGCACTTTGGTGCTAGAGCGACGGTACTTTGAGGGAAGAGTCATGCGGTCAAGGGATCTGTAGTACAGCTATTGCCTCGACGTCTCCCGACGGTCTCGCTCTCCGGGCTATGACAAGACATAGGCTAATCCATGCTTCCCAGCACTCGGCTTTGCAACCGCAGTGACCAACACCACTCAGCACCAAATGGCCTAGCTCAGGCTTTCACGCGCTCGATATGAGCCCCTAAGCTATTTAATTTCTCGTCGATAGCCTCGTAGCCGCGGTCGATGTGGTAGACGCGGTTGATCTCGGTTACTCCATCCGCCGGTAGGGCCGCCAGGACAAGGGCTGCCGAGGCGCGGAGATCGCTGGCCATGACAGGTGCGCCGCTGAGGCGCTCGACTCCGTGAATGGTCGCGCGGTGATCGGCGAGATCGATGTTCGCTCCCATGCGTTTGAGCTCCGCGATATGCATGAAGCGCTGGGGAAAGACGGTCTCGCTGACGACGCTTGTGCCCTTCATGGTGGCAAGCATGGCACAGAACTGGGCCTGCATGTCGGTAGGAAAGCCGGGGTAGGGGATGGTCTCGAGGTGGAGCGGCTTTCGTGAGCCGTTCGGCGAGATGGTGACCGTATCGCTCGTATGAGTAAGGTCAAATCCCGCCTCCTTGAGGGCATGAATCACGGCGCTGAGGTGGTTCGGTTCGCTCCGAGTAATCGTGACCCGTGATCCGGCGATGGCCCCGGCTACAAGAAACGTTCCCGCCTCGATACGATCGGGAATGACGGAGTGATTGGCTCCGTGAAGTTCGGCGACTCCCTCGATCTCGATGTGATGGGAGCCGGCTCCTGAAATTCTGGCTCCCATGGCGCTGAGAAAGCGGGCCAGATCGACCACTTCGGGTTCCTCAGCGGCTCCCTCGATGACGGTGGTTCCTTCCGCTAGGACTGCTGCCATCATGATGTTCCCGGTGCCGAGGACGGTCGGACCGTGGCGGCCTCGCAGATTGATGCGGGCTCCCTTGAGCTTCTCGGCATGGAGCAGGATGTCGCCCCCTTTAACTGTAACCTTGGCCCCGAGCGCCTCGAACCCTTTCAGATGAAGGTCGATCGGACGATCACCGATAACGCAGCCGCCGGGTAGGGAGACTTTGGCCGACTTCTCACGGCCGAGCAGGGGGCCGAGCACGCAGACGGAGGCGCGCATCTTCCGGACGATCTCGTAGGGGGCCTCCGTGATGATCTTCTCGGCGCGGATCTGGACCACGCCGCTGGCACGCTCCACCTCGGCACCCAGGCTGCTGAGAATGGTGAGCATGTAGTGGATGTCGCTCAGGTCGGGAACCCTATCGATGACGCACTTTTCCTTGGTCAGCAGGGTGGCGGCCAGGATCGGCAGGGCAGAGTTCTTGGAACCTCCGATGCGGACTTCACCCTCCAGTCTTCTGCCTCCGTGAACGAGAATCTTATCCATAATGCGTTTCTTTTTTCCTGATCAATTGCCCTTCATCGCTTCGATGAAACGCAAGATTCCTTGGTAATCGGGGAGGGCGGTAATGTCGCGATAATTATGCCCTGCGAGGCACGTCGTGACCTCGTCCGACTGATCGATTCCGATCTCCAGCAGGAGGTGTCCTCCGGGGGTAAGGCACTTGTAGGCCAGGGGTGCCAGTCTGCGAACCAGATCAAGTCCATCAGCACCACCGTCGAGCGCCAGCAGAGGGTCGTGTTGCACCTCTCGGCTGAGTGTGGAGATCTCTGCGGAGGGAATGTAGGGGAGGTTGGCTGTGATCAAATCGAAGGAGTTTTGACTCAATGTCTCAGGAATGAGATCCGCTTCGTGAAAGATAATGCGATCGACTCCGAGCAGTACTGCATTCTCTCGGGCAAGTGTCAGCGCATCGGGGGAAATGTCAGTAGCGCTGATCATAGCGTCGGGACGCTCCAGGGCCAGTGTGAGGGGAATCACGCCGCTGCCCGTGGCGACATCCAGAATAGAAGAATTCTTGGAGCCTAGATTGGTGTAGGTCAGGGCGCGCTCGACCAACTGCTCGGTCTCGGGGCGGGGGATCAGGGCTCTGGCGTCGCTCTTGAACGTACGTCCGCAGAACTCGACGGTGCCGAGGAGATGCTGGAGAGGGATGCCGGTGCCGCGCCTGCGGATAAGATCCCGCAGGGGAGCTCGCTCGGTCTCACCCAGAGGCCTATCGAACTGCAGGTAGAGATCCATGCGCTTGAGGCCTAGGACATGGGCTAGCAGATGCTCGGCGTTCAGTCGGGGTGATTCCACACCCTGCTTGCCTAGGAACTCGGAGGCTCCCTTGAGCACTTCCAGCAGGGACATCATGGCGGTCGCCATGCTACTGGGAGTCCGATGCTGCCGATGCTTCCAGACGCTGCTGGGTGTCGGCGGCCCCGATGGCGGCGATCAGGTCGGCGATCTCTCCCTCCATAAAGCGGTCGAGATTGTAGAGGGTCACTCCGATGCGGTGCTCAGTGAGTCGGTTTTGCGGGAAGTTGTAGGTACGGATCTTCTCCTCGCGTCCCCCGGAGCCGATCTGGCTCTTACGGTGGGCGGCGTATTTCTGAGCCTCCTCCTCGCGCTTCTCCTCAAGCAGTCTCGAACGCAGGATGGTGAGGGCCTTCTCCTTGTTCTTCTGCTGGCTCCGGCCATCCTGGCAGCGGACGATCTTGCCCGTGGGGATGTGCATGACCTGGACGGCCGAGTCGGTTGTATTGACCCCCTGACCTCCGGGACCGCCCGAGCGGCAGACCTCGATGCGGAGATCCTGAGGGCGAAGCTCGAAATCAACCTCCTCTGCCTCGGGAAGGACAGCGACTGTAGCCGTGGAGGTATGAATGCGGCCCTGGGCCTCGGTCGCGGGGACACGCTGGACTCTGTGCACGCCGCTCTCGTAACGGAGCCTGCGGAAGACATCATTGCCGAAGATCTGGAAGATCACTTCCTTGAAGCCGCCGGCATCGTTTGGACTGGCCTCGATCAGTTCGTAGCGGAGTCCTGCGGCCTCAGCATAGCGAGTGTACATCCGGTAAAGATCCCCGGCGAAGATAGCGGCCTCGGAACCACCGGCTCCGGCACGGATTTCGACGATGGCGTCTCGGTCGTCGTCGGGTTGGGGCGGCAGGAGTGACACGAGGACCATCTGCTCGAGCTTGGGAATCCTGGCATTGATCTCCTCGATCTCGGCCTTGGCCAGCTCCGCCATCTCGACGTCGGTCCCGGAGGCCAGCTCCTGATTCTCAATAAGCTGGGCGCGGCAGCTCTCCATCTCGTCCCAGGTGGAGATGAGTTCCTTCACCCGGGCATGCTCCTTGAGCACCTCGCGGGCTTTCTTGGCATCGTCGAAGAGGGAGGGATCGGTGATCTCCTTCTCAAGCTCCTCGAAGCGCTGACGCCTCTTGGCGATCAGCGGTTTAAAATCCAGATTCATGGCGTTTTTTCCCGATCAAGGATATCGGGAGCCGCCCGGCACCGGCCTATTCCGGTGCCAATCGTCCTCCCGACTGGTGGCCGGGAAGTAGGAAGCTAGGCCTTGGTGGCGAGCTTCGGCTTGGTCGCGCGGGTGGCGCGGACATTGCCGTAGCGGCGTGTGAACTTCTCGATACGTCCTGCCGTGTCGATGAACTTCTGCTCACCGGTGAAGTAAGGGTGGCAGGCGGAGCAGATACCGATCTTGATATTATCTCGGGTCGAGCGGGTCTGGTAAGCGGTGCCGCAGGCGCAGATGATCGTCGTCGGGTTGTAGTTGGGATGAAGACCGGCTTTCATAAGAGTCGGTTAGAATGCAGGAATGAGACCCGGGAGGCAAATAAAAAGGATGAATGATGAGAATGGGGATAAGGCAGGGAAATCATCCCGAACGAGTAACAAGGATTCAGGGGATCCCTCCTTCATACCTCACTCATACTTTCCAACCATTCCCTGTAGATGAGCGGTGAGATCTCGGAGGGCTTGATCTCGCTGCGCCCTCCCCAGAAGACATTGGTATAGAGGAGAGGGATGCCGGCTTCCTGAAGATGGCGGTCCATGGCGGCCTTGTGCTCCAGGACGCGTTCCTTGTCGGTGCCGTGGGCCACACCCATGATGTTCACGTTGTTGAATTCCGGGCCACCCTCGCGCCAGTAGCAGTGAGTCATGATATCGTGACGTCCGATCTCGGCGCCGGCCTCCGCTTCGCGACCGGGAGGTACGGCCCAGTGGAAGAGTGCATTGAATCTGGTGACGCGCACACCGGTGGCCGAGGGCTTCACATGCTCCAGGAAGGTGGAGAAGCGGCCCAGTAGCTTGCGATCCAGGAAGGAGCGGGCGACCTCATAGAACTCCTCAGGGGTGACGCCTGCTGCTTCTGCTCTCTTCAGCCAGGGAAAGGAAATGATCTCCTCGGGTGTGAACTCGCGCTTCAGCTCCAGGAGGACGCGCCATTCCAGATCCGTGAGATGGACGACAGCAGGGCTCATCATTGTGGCGGGTGCTTCGGAGCGTTCACCGGGAGGGGAGTTCTTGCGGCGAACATGTCCGACTCCCAGAGTGAATATCCCCTTGGCCTGCATGATGCGATAGGCGTCAGCACCGATTTTTTGCGCAAGCAGTTCACAATGCTCCATCAGGGAGAATCCCGCCGGGACCTTGAGGGTAGTCCAGAGACGGAAGGCCCCTCCCTCGATGCGGGCATCGGTGGAGCGCACCACGACATGGCCTGAGAAGGGATCCAACTTAAAGAGGAATTCAAACGCCGCTTCGAGCTTCTCCTCGGGAACGCGCCAGGCTATCAGAGCGCCCTCGGCGAGGTTGTTCGCAATCAGGGTCTGGCGGACTCGGCGGATGGTGCCTGCCTCGAGCATGGCCCGGATCCTTGTCAAGACGGTCTCCAGGGGTTGCCCTGACCGCTCGGCCACCAAGGCAAAAGGATCCTCATGGAATCCGGCGATCTTGTCTTCGGAGATGGTTAGGATGGCCGCGTTTACGGGGTCGTTGTGCTCGACGGGAAGCATGGGAAAAAAGGATGAAGGATGAATTATGAATGATGAAATCTAGAGAATCCGAAAAGCGGACGGAGCCGGGATTTGAAGGTAACCCTTGAAGCTTTCAAACTCTTTTTCTGTGTTCCTGATTTCCAGATTTGTCACTTTATGGCTTCCGAGAGGACGTCTAGGACGCGGTCGATCTCTTCGACGGTGTTGTAGAAGTGAGGGCTGAATCGGAGCCAGAAGCCATGGTCTCGGGTCTTCCGATAGGAGGCCGAGATGCTGGCTTGCTCCAAGGTCGCGATCAGTTCGGCAGGATCCTTGGCAGGATAACGCGTGGTAAGGATGCCGGAACGGAGGGGCTCGTGGCTTCGGGGTGAAAGAAACTCGAAGCCAAGTCCTGCAAGACCGACTTCCAGACGATCGCGCCGCTCTAGGATAAGCGCGGAGATGGCGGGGATCCCCTGCTCGCTGATGAGACTGATCGAGGCCCTCATCCCGTAGATGCCGGCCACATTCAGGACACCCGGTTCGTAGCGGCGACCTCCCTCCTCGAACTCGATCGTCCGCTGGGCCAGGAAGTCGGGAGACTTGATATTCCAGGAGCCGAGAAGCGTGGGGCGGCAGGTCTCGAAATGTTCCTTCGCCACATAGACGATGCCGGCAGCCAGAGGTCCGAGTAGCCATTTGTGGGCATCGGCCGAGAGGAAATCGACCTCACGCGCCGGGGTGGGGAAGGCGCCGAGCGTCTGGATAGCGTCGAGCGAGAAGAGGATGCCCCGCTTGCGCAGAAGAGCGCTGATGGCAGAAATATCGATCCTCCAGCCGGTCTGGAAATGACAGGAGGCGAGCGCCACGAGTCGCGTGGCCGGCGTGAGGACTGCCTCGACGCTCTCGGGAGTGATCTTGCCGAGGGATTCGGTCTTCAGCCACTTGATCACGACACCACGGCTCTGGAGGTTCAGCCAGGGATAGACATTGGCTGGATAGTCGTCGCCGTAGACGACAACTTCGTCTCCGCTCTTCCAGTCGATTCCGTTAGCAAAGAGGCTGAGTCCTAGGGATGTAGGGCCGAGTAGGGCTATCTCCTCCGCCGAGACTCCCAGAAGGTCTGCGGAGTCCGCCCGAGTACGGGCCACTTCCTTGAGCACACCTCCGAACTCCTGCTGATCCTCGCTGCTGGAGTCGATGTAGCTCTTCATCGCCTGCGCCGCGCAGGCAGGCAGGGCCGTCACTCCTGCATGGCCGAGGAAGATACGCTTCTTTGCGACCGGGAAGGATGCCAGTCGTTCTGCTTCACCGTTGAAGGGATTCATCAGACCTTGTCCACGCTTTCGCTCGATGTCTCGTGAATCATCTTCCAAAACTGGTCGGTAGTTTCCGCCTGATCTCCGTTATCCTCGGCTTCATTCATGGGGAGCTTCGAGCGGAAGAGGAAATCGCGGATGGTGTTCTTGTGCAGGACCCGGCGAATCAAGATCCCCTCGGCATGACGCTCGAAGTAGATCCGGTGATCCCGGCAGCGGAAGCGGTGGAGGGTGCGTCCGTCTCGCTGGATCGTGCTGAAACTGGCTCCATCCAGCGTGTTGAGGTCCTCGGGTAGAATCTGAAACTCAGCTAACAGGTCGAGCTGGAGGTCCTTGGGCAGGGCGCTCATTTCTGAGGCGCTCACGGGGTTGAAGATGACTTGAAACACGATCTGAGAGGATAACGGAATCAGGAAAAAAGCACAGGGATAAAGGGGATGAAAGAGATGCTGTTAGCTGTTCCCTCAATCTCCCTAGTCTCCTTAATCCCAGTGAGAGCCTCTCTCCTCAGTGCCTTGTTGAATGCGAATGAAAATCGCGGCGGGGATCGTTGCGGAAGGACTCGGCGTTGAGCGAAACGATGACCGTCGATTCGTGCTCGTAACCCAGGATGTTGATCATCCCGGTCTGAAGCACAAAATGACGGCCCTCGATGGGAGGGAGCTCCAGCCAGCGTGCTATCAGGACACGCAGGACATGACCATGGGCGAAGAGAACGACATCATCCCCGACTGCCTTGGCGCGGGCAATAACCCGGTCGCAGCGCTCGGCAACCTGCTCTGCGGAGTCACCGTTCGGCGTCGGATGGGTGAAGACGGTCCAGTTGGGATCCTTCACGCGGATTTCCTTGGTAGTGATCCCCTCGTAGTCACCGTAGTGCCACTCGGTCAGGTCCTCAGTGATCTCCGCATGCTCCAGCAGACCGGCTAGCTCGCAGGTGCGCTGTGCCCTCTTGTACGGGCTGCAGAGTACCAGTTTGAAGTCCCAGTCGGAGAGCTTCTGCTTGAGCGCAGCCGCTTGGCGCTCTCCCTCCAATGTCAGGGGGATTTCGCTGTAGGAAGTATGTCTGCCGTTTTTGCTCCACTCGGTTTCACCGTGGCGGACAAGAACGATCTGGGGACCTGAGGAGCGCATGGCAGGGAAAGGATGAGGTTTGAATTAAGAATGATGAATCGGGAAGAGGGGATAAAAGCTGAAGAAGTGGTAAAAAAATAGTAACTTCTTATTTCTTGAGTTGGCTTGCCCGGCCGGTACTTCGCATCGGTTATTGCTGAGTTCCAAACTAATTTGAATTCAGGCTACGGCGAGTTCCAGGTCGGTCTGTCCCGGGAAGATCTCGAAGAGGATCGGGACTCCGCTGAGTTCGGCAAGGAGGCGGCCGTTCCCCTCGCGGGCCGGATCCGCCACGTCGGAGGGGTGGTTGTTGAGAACAATTCCCGCGCAGGTCAGTCCGCGTGCCTTGATGGACTCGAGGGTGAGCAGGGCATGATTGAGGGTGCCCAGCTTGTTGCGGACGACAAGCAGGACGGGAAGATTCATCTCCTTGGCGAGATCGGCGGCGTCATAGGTTGACGATAGCGGCACGAGCCATCCCCCGACTCCCTCCACGAGAAGGGAACGGTGGGTACTGCGGAGATGATGGAATGCCTGCATGACCTCGGCGGGGTTGAAAGTCCTCCCCTCCAGACGGGCAGCCTCAATCGGGGCGAGGGGAGCTGAGTAGGAGAGTGGTGTGACTTCCTCGGTTGAGAGTTCGTCGTCCGCCGCCGCACGGAGCGCCTCTGTATCGCCTGGCTCCCCGCAGGAGATAGGCTTCATCGCCACGGTGTCGAATCCAGCCTTCCTAAGGCTGCGGGTGAGAAGGGCAGTGACGAAGGTTTTTCCCGCGTCGGTATCGGTGCCGGTGATGAAGAAGTTCATTGGTGAGATAGGCTGTTAGACTGAAGGCTGTTAGACTGTTAGGGAGAGGCAGGAGAACTTAAGGCTGAAAAGGCTATTAGGCTGTTAGGAGGATCCTGAAGAAGCGATGGCTGAAGGCTGAAAAGGTTGTTAGACTGAAGACTGTTAGGCTGTTAGTGGGGTGGGGGAGTTAGCTTTTACGGAGTGAGCGGATCAGTGCACTCAGCACTTTTTCTGTCTCAATAACCTTTGCTTCACAGGCAGAATATTCAAGTGCTTCGGAGTAGCCCAAGCGCATGGATAGGCCTAATTGATAGTGAAGTTCCCTTAATGAGCCAAAAGCAATTTCGAGGAATCGCAGATACTCTGTTTCACTTTCTCGAGCACATCCTTCCACGATATTCGAAGGCACAGAAACGGCTGCCCTTCTCATTTGGGAGGTCAGACCGTATATCTCTTCTTTTGGGAACTTCTGTGTAATTCGATAAACATGGAGGGTCACTTCATCAGCCAGTTCAAACGCTCTGAGTTTGGAGTGATCTCTCACGGATGGATCCTAAAAGTCTAATAGTCTAACAGTCTTCAGTCTAAACTCCCGGCGGCTTCGCCGCCTCCGTGGCCTGCAGAAAGACGGTCTCCAGATCCATCTGAGGTTGGCGGGCTGTGATAAGACGAGCTCCCCGGGACGCCGCGAGACGCGCGATCTCTTCCTGGAGATCAGGTGAGGCGTTCTCTATAATATATTCCGTCTGTCCGCTGACGCCTGTCAGGATATCGAGCGAGCCCTCCCGAACCATATGCCCCTTTGCTAAGATGCCGACGCGGTCGCAGACTTCCTGCACTTGCTCCAGTAGATGAGAGGTCAGCAGGATCGTCTTACCGCGGGCCTTAAGCTGAAGGATCAGGTTGCGGATTTGGCGAGATCCGGAGGGATCAACACCGGCGGTCGGTTCATCCAGAATCAGAAGGCGAGGGTCATGGACCATGGCCTGGGCGAGACCAATGCGCTGAAGCATACCCTTGGAATAGCTCCCGACGCGGCGATCCCCCGCCTCGGTGAGACCGACGAGGTCGAGGAGTTCGGTGGTGCGTGCCTTGAGTTTGCTTCCAGTAAGACCGCAGAGCTTCCCGTAGAAGGCGATCGTTTCCGCACCGGTGAGAAATTTATAAAAGTAGGGATTCTCGGGTAGGAAACCGACATCCACACGACTGGCGACATGTGAACTCGGCACTCCGAAGATTTCCGAGGTGCCCGAGGTGGCGGTGACCAGACCCAGCAGGATCTTCAGCGTGGTGCTCTTGCCTGATCCATTGGGGCCTAGCAGTCCGTAAACACTTCCCGGGGCAATCTCGAGGGAGAGACCGCGCAGTGCCACAACCTGACGGCGACGCAGGGGAACGGGAAAGATCTTTTCGAGATCGCGGATGCTGACAGCTGGAATATGGGAGGGAGTCGTTTCCATAGTGTTTCTTAATCAAGGATACGAAAGCCCTTGATGCCTGGATCCGGGTTCGTGGGGAGGACTGACTCACTCTCGATATGACCCGCCAAATGACTCTCGCGAATACTCTGGAGGAACTCCTCGACCTCGTCTTTCTCCCCGGTGGCCAAAAGTTCAACGCGGCTGTCGGGAAGGTTCTTCACCCAGCCGGTCACTTCAAATCCTTTTGCCAGTGAGAGCACGGAAGCACGGAAGCCGACTCCCTGGACCTTTCCCTTATAGCAGACGCTGACGGTAATCATGGAGTGAAGGTCAGCGGACCTGTCCGGATCCCCGGATGAGATACTTGTAGCTGGTTAGCTCTTCGAGGGCCATCGGGCCGCGTGCATGCAGCTTGTCCGTGCTGATCCCGATCTCGCAACCGAAGCCGAACTCCGCGCCATCGGTGAAGCGGGTGGAGGCATTCCAGTAGACCGTGGCGCTGTCGACATTCTGCAGGAATTTCTCGGCCGTCGCGGTATCGGCCGTGACGATCACGTCGCTGTGATGGGAACCGTGGGACTCGATGTGAGCGATCGCCTCATCCTCGGAACCGACGATCTTGACTGCTAGGATCAGTTCAAGGAACTCCGTGCGGAAGTCGACCTCGGTGGCCTCCTTTAGCAGGTCGGGATGAGCGGCTATCAAGGACTCAGGAATTAATCCAAGGGTCTCCTTATCGCAGCGGAGCTCGACTCCCTGATCGAGCAGGGCTTTGGCTCCCTCGCTAAGGAAAGTTGCGGCGATGTCGCGGTGCAATAGCAGGGTCTCGGCGGCGTTGCAGACGCCGGGGCGCTGGCACTTGGCATTCAGGATGATGTCGCGGGCCATCGAGAGATCGGCCGCTTGATCGACATAGACTGCGCAGATGCCGTCGTAATGCTTGATCACGGGCATGCGGGAATGACGGGAGACTGTCTCGATCAAACCTTTTCCTCCACGGGGGATCATGCAGTCGAGATACTGGTCCATCTCGCAGAGGATGCGGACGGCCTCGCGGTCTGTGACCTGCACAAGCTGGATAGCGGCGGCTGGGAGTCCTGCGTGAGCCGCCCCGGCTTGCAGGGCGGTGGCGATAGCCTTGTTCGAGTGGATCGCCTCGCTGCCTCCTCGCAGGATGACGGCATTGCCCGCCTTCAGGCAAAGCACGGCCGCATCGCTGGTCACATTGGGACGGGATTCGTAGATGATGCCGATAACGCCGATGGGGACGCTGATTTTCTGGAAGGCTAGGCCGTTTTCCTTGGTCCATTCCTTCAGCACCCGGTTGACGGGGTCGGGTAGCGACGCGGCGGTTCTGATGCCCGTAGCCATGGCTTCCAGACGCTTTTCATCCAGACGGAGGCGGTCGAGCATCGCATCGGAAAGCCCATTCTTTTTCCCGCCCTCCACGTCCTGAGCATTAGCATCGATAATGGCTGCGCTCGATTCCAGAAGCTTGCTGGCCATCGCACGCAGGGCGGCATTCTTGGCCTCTGCGGAGGTGACGGCCAGGATGCGGGCGGCAGAGCGCGCTGCGGCTCCGATCGCGTGGAGTTGTTCTGTCAGGTCATCGGCCATGAGTCTCTTTTCTAGTCGAGCCAGGGATAAACGGCAATCGCTCTCATGGTTGATCAGTAATATGGGAGTTTATAGAAATCATGGGAATTGGTAATCCTTGAATGATGGCTCTTAAAAATTCCTCTACTCAAGGATCCAACGCTAAACTCCGCTCTCTGGGTGAACGCTACATTGAGAGGACCTGTTCCGATTTTCCCCAGTGGGGGAGCGGCTTGGGATTCTCCAAATATGAGTCACTGCTCGGCGGCAGTGATCTGAAGACCAGGACTGCCCGGACCGCCTTTCTGGAAAAGCTCCTCTCAGAAACGGAAGCGCTCCCTGCCGGAGAGCTTGCCAAGGACGACTGGCTTGACCGCCGTTGCTTCCTTTCCCTGCTGCGTACGGAGCTCCTGCAGAGCCGTGATTTGGAGCGCTACCGGACGAATCCCCAGGAATGCTGCGACAGCGCGGTCGGGGCGGTCTTCGAACTGATCATCCGTCATTCTGAGAACCTGAAGAAGGCCAGACCTGCTATCGAGGCACGGCTCGCGGCCATCCCGGATTTTCTTAAGCACGGGGCCACTGCCGTCAGGAATCCTGTTCCGCTTTGGACCAAGCTGGCTGTCCAGTCGTGCAAAGGGGCAGCGG
Organism: Verrucomicrobiota bacterium; assembly: GCA_021413925.1. Lineage (NCBI taxonomy): Bacteria > Pseudomonadati > Verrucomicrobiota > Verrucomicrobiota bacterium. The sequence goes on along the minus strand of JAIOPL010000006.1, from coordinate 91,184 downwards.
AGTTTGTGATGACCATCGGGGAGACTCTAGCGGAACTCTCTCCGGACGCTGCAAGGACGCGGAAAATTGCCGCTGCGGCAGCCAAAGCCTTCGCAAGTTATGCAAAGACGATTACTGCCAAGAAGCAGGGGAAGGCGGGTGACTTTGCCATCGGGCGCGAGCGATTCGAGTATCTCGTGCGTGAGAAGACAGGGCTGGACTGGAGCCTTCGCGAGATCGAGGCCGAAGGGCACCGACTAATTCAGAAACTCTCCGCGGAACTCGAGCTGGAAGCTAAAAAGTCAGCCCAGCGGCTTGGGGGTAAGGGAAAGAAAACTGCCAAGCAAATTCTGGAAGCAGCGAGGGATTCCTGGACGCCAGAGGCTCCGCTTCTGGAAATCTACACCCGATCCTCCGAGGAGTGGCGCCAGCGCGTCGTGAAGAGCGGCCTCTATCCGGTCCCTCCCGGCGAGTCCCTGCAGGTAAAGGCGGTGCCCGACTTCATGCGGGAGCATTTCCCCACAGCCGCCTATAGCTCACCCGGAGCCTTCGAGAAAAAACAGCAAGGTATCTTCTGGGTGAATGATCTCGGAGCGACCAAGCGCGATCCCGAGGAAAAGCTTCGCGAGGAGCGTCAGCACTTCGGCCTGGAACTCACCAGCGCCCACGAGGGGTATCCGGGTCATCATCTCCAGTTTGCGATCCAGAACCGTCATCCAAGTCATATCCGGCGACTCTGCGGCCATGCCATCTTCTACGAGGGATGGACCATGTGGTGCGAGAAACTGGCCGTGGAGAAGGGATGGGTGAGGGGGCCCCATGCGCGGCTCCAGCAACTTCACGATGCCCTCTGGCGCGCCTACCGCATCGTCATCGACTGCGGCCTACACTCAGGGAAGCTGACCCATGAGGCTGCCGCACAGATGCTGGTCAAGGGTGTCGGTTTCACGCCCGCCCGCGCCCGTGCCGATGTGAATTGGTACACGGCGGCCCCGACCGTCCCGATGAGCTATCTGCTTGGAAGGCTTGAACTCAAGAGGGTCAAGGATGCCCGGATTAACAAAGGGGGATGGTCACTGCGGAAGTTCCACGACTGGGCCCTCGGATATGGCGCGGTGCCTTGGCGCTGGATTGAGCAATCCGAACTTCAATAAGCCTTCTTGCCCTGCTTCTTGAGCAGGCGGGCTTGAACAAAGGACTGGATGCATCGAGCCACGTAGAGTCCGCAGATAAGGGCTGTGGCCATCTTCGCGATGGAGGAGTTGGTCTTGTCTCCGGCCGTCTGCTTCAGCACGGCAAGAAGCATTCCGTAAGCCGAAACGGTGGCTCCGAATCCAAGCAGGCCGACCAGGACCGCCACATGCATTACATGCATGCGAATCTTCTCGATGCGTGCCAGCAAGCCGCAGATCACCAGCAGGAGGCCGAGTCCGCAGGGAATGAGGGACGTGGGATGGGCCGCGCCGGTTCCGAAGAAACCGATAAGACCGACCACATTGAGAAGGATTCCGAAAATGATGCTGATTGCAGACATGGAGTTCATAAATCGAGGGTGCCAAATCGAGTGACTGGAGTCGAGGGTCCATAGTCGAGGGAGGTTTTTTCCACCGCTTTTAGTAAAGCGCACTTCCTGATTCAGCTTCATGAGTTCCTGATTTCCAGATTTAATCCCCTCTGGAGTTCCCATCCCCATTCCTTATCCCGCGATTCCCGATTACCCATGCTTCACATTGTCCTGATCGAACCCGAGATCCCACAGAATACCGGCAATATCGGCCGACTCTGCGTTGCCGCGGGGGCGCGGTTGCATCTGGTGGGGCCTCTCGGATTCTCGCTCGAGGAAAAGCAGATCCGCCGTTCGGGACTCGATTACTGGAACAGCTTGGATTTCAGAACATGGGATCGACTGGAGGATTTGCAGGCCGCGATGCCGGAGGCTCGTTTCTGGTATCTGAGTAGTAAGGTGGAGCGTCCCTACTGGGATGTGGAGTTCCGGGACGGGGATTGTCTGGTCTTCGGACGAGAGTCTAAGGGATTGCCGTCTTCCCTGCTGGCCGCGCATCCGGAAGAGGCAGTCACCATTCCGATGACCGCGGGAACGCGCAGTATCAATCTCTCCACCTCGACGGGAATTGTCCTGTACGAGGCGCTACGGCAACTGCACGTTTGTAAGGGGCAACTGCACCTCGGTCAGAGGCAATAGAAATGAATCCTTCCCCCATCATCGAAGTCAAAGATCTGACCAAGTCCTTCCGTACCTATAGGAAGGAGGAGGGATTGATGGGGGCGGTGCGTGGGCTCTTCCACCGGACCTACACTGAGACAAAGGCTGCTGACAGAGTGAGCTTTTCCGTCGGGGAGGGTGAATTTGTGGGCTTTCTCGGGCCGAACGGGGCTGGCAAGACAACCGTGCTCAAGATGCTCTCCGGCCTTCTCCAGCCGACTTCGGGAAGTGCCAGCGTCCTGGGATTCAATCCGGCAAAGCGTCCTGTTGAGCTGAAGCGCCAGTTTGCCCTGCTGATGGGTCAGAAGAACGCCCTCTGGTGGGATCTCCCTGCCCGCGAATCGTTGGAACTGAACCGCGCGATCTACGGGATAGACCGGAAGGAGTTCGAGGCGACGGTCGGGGAACTGATCGAGCTGCTCGATGTTCGCGACAAGATGGGTGTCATGGTGCGTGAGCTGAGTCTCGGGGAGAGGATGAAGATGGAGCTGATCGCCGCCCTGCTGCACCGTCCGAAAGTTCTCTTCCTTGATGAGCCGACAATCGGTCTGGATGTGATGAGTCAGAAAAAAGTCCGGGAGTTCCTGCGGGAGTACAACCGCCGTTACAAAGTCGTGACCCTGCTGACCAGCCACTACATGCAGGATATCGAGGAGCTGTGCGAGCGGGTTATTCTGATCGACCACGGACGACTTTTTTTTGATGGGTCGCTAGTGGAAGTGGTCTCCCGCTTTACTTCGACGAAGATCATCGAGGCGGAGTTCAGTGCACCGCTGCCGGAGGGGTTCCTCCCGCCTGGGAAGGTGCTGGCACATAATCCCCTGCAGATCAAGATAGAGGTGCCCCGCGCCGAAGTTCCCAGGGCCTGCACGGCTCTCCTCTCGGGTGGTCAGGTGATCGACCTCTCGGTGCAGGAGGTGCCGATCGAGGAGGTCATTCGAAGGGTCTTTGGGAGTCAGCAGGAGGAACATCGACTAGAGTCCTTACCATGAAGGGCATGAAGAGGTTGCTATGTCTTGTACTGGCGGGGTGTTTTCTGCCCCACATGGCTCTGTTCGCTGGCACGGGCGAGGGGGTGAATGCGTGGATCGCGACGGATGCGACGGTGCCGATACAAGCAGGCAAGCCGTTCACGGCGACGGTGGTGCTCGATTTTCAGTCCGGTTTTCACACCTACTGGCAATATCCGGGAGACTCGGGTCTTGCCCCCAAGGTCACATGGCATCTTCCCGAGGGATGGAGGGCCGGTCCCATCGAGTTCGCGATTCCGCATCAGTTCTCCGAATCGGGTGACATGATTGTGTATGGCTACGAGAAGCAGCAGCTTCTGCGAGCCGTGATCACACCACCCAAGGAGCTTCCTAGGAATCAGACCTTCGAAATCAAGGCTTCACTCACATGGCTCGCCTGCAAGGAACTCTGCGTGCCTGGTTCTGCCGATGTGGAACTCAGGGTGCTGGGCCCCACGGATAGGCCAATTGATTGGCAATCAGCTTCTGTTCCCGAAGGCGAGTGGCCTCTTTCCGGAAAGCCCCCTTTCCCCGTTTCCGTTTCCGGTAAGAACGGCACCAAGCTTGTTTCGTTCACAGGTCAGGTAGGCGCAACCTACGAATTCTATCCCGATCCTGGTGAAGGAACGACGGTCGGGCATGTGACCCGGATTTCTTCCCAAGGTGCCAAGGGCCCGGCTCTGGTCTTCTCGATTCCTTGGGAGGGGCCGGCTCCGTTCCGTGGGCTTCTTGTGGAGCAGAACGGCGGGCAAAGGAAGGGATGGTGGATGCTTAATAATGATTTTCAAGTCACTGATGAAAAAGCGGATAAAGCATCGCTCTTTGTACTCCTTGCTGCTCTTTTCTCCGGCTTTCTCGGGGGGCTGATCCTGAATCTGATGCCGTGCGTCTTGCCGGTGATCTCTCTGAAGATCTTTAGCTTCATAGCCCAGGCCGGTGAGTCCCCGAAGCGTATCTTCCGCCATGGACTCACATTCGCCGCGGGTATCTTCCTTTGGTTCCTGGGACTTGGTCTGTTGGTGATCGCCCTGAAGGCTGGCGGATCGCAAGTGACCTGGGGAGCCTTCCAATTTCAGAATCCTCTTTTTGTGGTAGGGCTGAGTGTCCTGGTTTTTCTCTTTGCCCTGAATCTCTTTGGTCTCTACGAGGTCACATTGCCGGGTAACGCCACAAACTCCCTGGACCAGGCAGCGCGCCGGGAAGGCTACGGGGGATCGTTCTTCCAAGGGTTGTTTGCCACCCTGCTTGCCACTCCCTGCACAGCTCCTTTCCTTGGAAGTGCGCTGGGGTTCGCTTTCGGACAGAGCTCCCTTGTGATCTTGGCTATGTTCGCCGCGGTGGCCCTCGGCATGTCGCTTCCCTACCTGCTGCTCTCGGCGCAACCGGGCTGGAGAAGATGGATTCCAAAGCAGGGAGTCTGGATGGAGCGCCTGAAGCAGTTCATGGGTTTTCCTCTACTCGCGACCAATCTCTGGCTGCTCTGGGTTCTTCAAAATCAGCGTGGGAATGATGCCGTTCTCAGCCTGCTGGCGCTGTTTCTGATCCTGGGATTCTGCGCTTGGCTCTTCGGGATTCTTTCTGTCGCGGGCTCGCGGGCCCGCGTGGTCTATCTCTCTCTGATTGGTCTTCTAGCACTTGCCGCCATTGCTTTCACCGCGCAACGGATCAGGGTTACACAACCCGCGACGCTCAAGACAAGCGGCGCAGTAGATGGAATTGCTTGGGTTCCTTACACGCCGGACGCCCTCGCCTCTCTCCGAGCCGAGGGAAAGCCTGTGTTTCTCGATTTCACAGCCTCTTGGTGTCTAACCTGCCAGTTCAACGAACGCACGGCGATCAATGTCCCTGCTGTCAGGCAGCTCATCAAGGAAAAGGGTATCACTGCAATGAAAGGGGACTGGACGAATGCAGACCCAGCAATCACGGCGGCGCTCAAGTCGTTCGATCGCGTCGGAGTCCCGCTGGCTGTCTATTATCCGCCGGGCAAGGGAAGTGATCCTGTCGTTCTTCCGGAATTGCTGACTGAAAAAATCGTATTTGAGGCTTTAGTGAAGTGAGTTCCCTATTAAATTTCTTTTGCATTCCATGAACTTCAAGACTCTCAAACTCGATCAACTCGACCAAAATCAGCAGATCACCAAGGAGTCTTATGCGCGCGATCTTAAGAAGTATCAACTTGGGTTGCTGAATCTCCAGCTGCGACTCAAGGAGAGCAAGCGGACGGTCATCATTGTGCTCGAGGGGCCAGATGCCGCCGGCAAGGGTGGAGCCATCAAGCGAACGCTGGAGCGACTCGATCCCCGTCTGGTGCGAGTCTACTCCACCCAGAAGCCGACAGCGGAAGAATACCGTCACCACTACATGTGGCGTTTCTGGAACAAGATCCCGCCGGCGGGAGAGTTAGCCGTCTTTGACCGCTCCTGGTACGGGCGCGTACTTGTGGAGAGAGTCGAGAAATTCGCCACAACGGCGGAGTACTCACGTGCCTACCGCGAGATCAATGAATTCGAACAGACCCTCGTCGAGGGTGGGGCTATCATGATCAAGCTCTTCTTACAGGTTTCCAAGGCGGAGCAACTCAAGCGCTTCAAGGAACGTCAGGCCGATCCCTACAAGCACTGGAAAATCAACGACGAAGACTGGCGCAACCGCCGCAAGTGGAAACCGCACAACGAGGCGGCCGAGATGATGTTCCAGAAAACCTCCACGAAGTTTGCTCCCTGGACGCTCATCGCGGGAGACTATAAGTGGTATGCTCGGGTCCAGTTTGCCAAAACCGTCTTTGAGTCGGTCGCCAAGGAATTTCCCGAAGCGAAGTTGGGAGTTTAGAGTATTGTCAAAAGTCTCGCGCAGAAGCACAGAGGCGCGGTGAAAATAAGGGGCGAGCAGCGGGATAATGATGATCGCGACAGATTGACCTGCTTCAAAATAGGCAATTTTTCCATCAATGGATTGAGGATTGAATCAAAACCTCTGCGTTCTCTGCGCCTCTGCGCGAGATAATGAATTCTATAACCCCGCGTCGGTCACGGCGCCATGGGAGGCGTCGGTGACATGGGAAGCATACTTGGCTAGGACGCCACGGCGGTAACGAGGTGCCGGCTGTTTCCATGCCTTCTTCCTCTTGGCGAGTTCGGCGGCGGTGACGTTGCTTGAGAGGGTTCGCTTGCTGGCATCGATGGTGATGATGTCCCCCTCCTTGACGAGGGCGATCGGTCCGCCGGAGATGGCTTCCGGGGTGATGTGGCCGACGACAAAGCCATGGGTGCCTCCCGAGAAGCGTCCGTCTGTGATCAGGGCGACATCCTTGCCGAGTCCAAGTCCCATCACTGCACTGGTTGGTGAGAGCATCTCGCGCATACCTGGTCCTCCCTTTGGTCCCTCGTAGCGGATCACGATGACATCACCCTTCCTGATCTTCCTGGCCAGGATGGACTGCAGGGCCTTTTCCTCTGAGTCAAATACACGGGCCTTTCCTTCAAAGCGGAGTCCCTCTTTGCCGGAGATTTTTGCGACGCCGCCGCCCGGGGCGAGGTTACCCTTGAGAATGACGAGGTGACTCTCTTTTTTGATCGGGTCGGAGATGGGGCGGATGATCTGCTGTCCCTTGGGGTAGGGCTTGAATGCGGCCAGGTTCTCCCGGAGTGTCTTTCCGGTGACGGTCATGCAGTCGCCGTGGAGGAGCCCCGCTGCCAGCAGATCCTTCATCAAGGGGACGATGCCGCCGATCTCGATGAGCTGGGACATCAGGTATTTGCCGCTCGGCTTGAGGTCGGCGAGAACGGGAACCCGTTTGCCGATCTTGGTGAAGTCATCGATGGTCAGCTTGACGCCGGCCGTGTGGGCGAGGGCGAGGAGGTGGAGGACAGCATTGGTCGATCCGCCGAGGGCGATCACGACGGTAATCGCGTTTTCGAACGCCTCACGGGTCATGATGTCGAGGGGACGGATGCCTTTCTTGAGCAAGTTTAGGACGGCGGCTCCGGCCTCTCGGCAATCCTGCACTTTATGCGAGGAGACGGCGGCTTGGGCGGAGCTGTTCGGGAGACTCATGCCCATAGCCTCGATGGCTGAGGCCATGGTGTTGGCAGTGTACATGCCGCCGCAGGAGCCGGGTCCGGGGATGGCGCACGACTCCACGGCCTGGCGCTCCTCGGCCGAGATGACGCCCGCTGCTTCCTGACCGACGGCCTCGAAGACGGAGACGACATCGATGAGTTTTCCGTTCAGGCATCCGGGAAGAATGGTGCCTCCGTAGACAAAGACCGCGGGGCGGTTCAGTCGCGCGATGGCGATCATGCACCCGGGCATGTTCTTGTCACAGCCGCCGATCGCCACAAGACCGTCGAAGCCCTGGCATCCGGCCACGGTCTCGATGGAGTCGGCGATGACCTCGCGAGAGACAAGGGAGTATTTCATCCCTTCGGTTCCCATGGAGATGCCGTCGGAGATGGTGATGGTGTTAAAGATGATCGCCTTGCCGCCCGCCTTGTCGATGCCGAGAGCGGATTCGCGGGCGAGGGCGTCGATGTGCATGTTGCACGGGGTGACCATGCTCCAGGTCGAGGCAACCCCAACAATCGACTTGCTGAAGTCTTTGTCGCTGAATCCCACGGGATAGAGCATTGCACGGCTGGCAGCGCGGCTCGGTCCGTCGAGAAGGAGCGAGGAATGGACGCGCTCTAGCGAGGCTGTCTTTTTGGCAGGCTTGGCAGATTTACTGGAAGCGGCAGAGGATTTTTTGCGGGAGCTGGAACTCATCATGAAAAGCTAGCAGAGGCGGTCAATAGGGATAAAGAAAACATCGAGCCCTCTGAGATTCTTCGGAGAGAGGTCAGTTTTTCGAAGGAATACCTTCATCCGGCATCAAGTGATCGATGAGGTGATCGAGCAGTGCGCGTTGCTCCTGGTTGAGTTCCGGTTGGGAGACGGCTTCCTGAAAGGAACGCAATGCATTAGCCCGATCTCCGTCTCGTGCATAAGCCTGTCCGAGATAGGTGAGACTGGCGCCGAGTTGCTGGTGTTGTGTCCGGGCCATACTGACGAGCGAGCGTAGAGCCACGATCTCTTCAGCTTTCGAGTTGGAGGCGTATGCGGCCCGGGCGAGAAGGAAGAGGGTTTCCTGGTTCTTGGTCTGTTCCGTGAGTTGTCGGGCTACTTCCAGAGCTTCGTTTGGGTGGCCGCACTCGGTGAGGGCGCGGATCAGGATCTCTGTTGCCGCCATGTTTCTGGGATCCGAATGGTGAGCCTCCCTTGCCGAGGTCAGTGCTTCGTTCCAGCGTCCTTGGGCGGCGGCCAGCGAGGCTTGCACGGCAAGCAGAGCAGTATGGCATTTTCCGCTCGAGGCTGCGGATCTGAGGAGAGTATCCGCAAGCTGCATACGCCTGATGGCAATGAGATTCTCGGCGGTCGCTATCTGCCATTCGGTTCTCTGGGCTGCATCCGGATATTCCCGTGTCAGCGTTTCCATGGTCGGGGGACTCCAAGATGCCTTGGCCGATGTACTGGGCAGATTGGGAGAGAGAATGTAGCCCCAGGGGGAAACATCGCTCAGGAGCCAGAGTGGGGAATCGATCAACTCGCGGACCATCGTTGCTGAGGATGGGAGTGTCCCCAGGATGAGAAGCGAGAAATGCCTTTTTCTGTTGAGTCTGTAAAAATCAGATGTGTCAGCTGTTGCGGTAACGGCTTCCGCTTGTGTCGGAAGAGACTTCAGATCCTGCGCAGGAACGATGGGGTAGTATTCGGGCGAAAGAAAGACGCTCTGATGTTGACCTAGTGCCTTCTCGAGAAGGGAGATCTGTTTCACCGGGGCCGATGATCGCAGATCGGGAGGATTTCCCTTTTGGAGGATGGAGAATCCAAGCGCCGCGATCAGAGGAATCGTTACGCAACTGGAAAGGATGAGGAGGAGAATCCGAGTATTGTTTGTCATGAGGCCGGAAAGGTCCAAACGCTTGCTCTCAATGCCGATGATGCTATCCCTTGGCTATGAAGCAAACGTTTCTTCTTCTACTCACCATGAATCTTTTTTCACTCTTCGCTCGTGCCGAACCTCTGGCCGTCGGAACACCAGCTCCCAAGATCACCGCGAAAAATCAGGATGCACAGGATGTGATCTTTGGTGAGGTCTACTCGAAGGGGATCACACTCGTTTATTTCTACCCCAAGGCAGAGACTCCGGGTTGTACGAAGGAGGCCTGCTCGCTGCGTGATTCCTACGCGACGCTCAACGGCAACGGGCTTCAGATCCTAGGGGTCAGCTGTGACACACCGGCGGCCCAAAAGAAGTTCAAGGAGCACCAGAATCTGCCCTTCACTCTGATTGCCGATACCGACGGCAAGGTCGCTGAGGCCTTCCATGTGCCGATGATCCCCTTCGTCGGTATCCCGATGAGACAGTCCTTTATCATCAAGGATGGAAAGGTCGCATGGTCTTCGTTGAGCGCCCAGACCTCGGGAGCAGCCAAAGAAGTTCAGAGCGCTCTCGATTCTTTGGGAAAATAAGGGTCAGCATCCCCGTTGCGGGCGGGGGATTCAACGTGAAATCAAGCGGGAGAGGAATTGTGACAAAATCGTCATGGAAATTCTGTAGATATCCCAAAAGGGGCTTGGAAAAAATCCCTGATGGTTTCAAGCCAAGCATGCGCCTCTCCAAGAACAAGAATAGCTCAATTAGCAACCGGTGAGCGGCCGAAGGCCGCCAGAATGAACGGCATGGGAATAAGTGGTACGCAGATTGGCACCGGGACAGATCGTTGATGGGGCGTCGTCCTGTTCGGGGTTGTTTCCTACTTCTAAGGTTTGGTTGGGTAATCATCTCGGGCATGATCGCCCTGGCTTGCTTCCTGCGCTCAGGAAAGCTTGGAGAGACTGCTGCGGGGAGTGCCTGGATGCAGTGGATGAGTAGCCGCTTCCTCGCAGTGCTGCATTGCCATGTCACGGTTTCGGGAGAGATTCCCTTGGGAGGACTGATCGCCTGCAACCATCTGGGGTATGTCGATATCCTGGTGCTCGGCTCCGTTTGCTCGGCCATCTTCGTGGCCAAGAGCGATGTTCTTGATTGGCCTGTCTTCGGATGGCTGGCTTCGCGGGCCGACACCATCTATTGAGTAAGACATCCTTTCAGGCCCGGCTCTCCTTCGGGCAGACACGAATGCCACTGTCTGATCGGAAACAGGAAGCTCGGTTCCTGCATGCCGAGGTCGCTGGATTACTGGAGAGGATCGTATGATTTCGCAGGTCGCTTTGTTGATCTGTTTTTGAAATTGCAGAACGTCTGGGGGAAATTGGGTTCATAGGGCGGAGCCATTAGCGGATACCATCTAAGATGGAAATTTTCCTATACGATCAGAAATCATCAGAGAGACTCGGGAATGCATCGTCCCCCGACACCTCCCCTGAAGCCGATCGCAGTCATAGCCGGAATGGCTGGCAATATGATGGAGTGGTATGATTTCGCCCTCTACGGAGTCATGGCCCCGACGCTTGGAAAACTCTTTTTTCCTCAGAGTAATCACCTCATATCCATTCTATCGGTTTTCGGCGTCTTTGCCGCTGGTTATATCATGCGGCTCGGCGGAGGAGCTTTCTTTGGACATATCGCCGACCATTACGGTAGGCGCATTGCTCTGCTTATCTCAGCAACCCTCATGGCCATCACGACTTCACTTGTTGGCTTCCTGCCGACCTATGCCATTATTGGAATAGGTGCCCCGCTTCTGCTTGTGGTTCTGCGTCTTATCCAAGGACTCTCCACGGGTGGGGAATTCATCACCTCTATCACTTATCTAGTTGAGAACGCGCCCCCTCAAAGAAGAGGTCTTATAGGAACCCTGGCGGGATCTTCGGCATGCGTGGGACTTCTACTCGGTTCCGCTGCGGCCACCATCCTTTTTTCGATCTTCAGTCATGAGCAGGTTATCAACTGGGCTTGGCGCATTCCTTTTCTGGCATCCATCCCACTTGGACTCTCGATTGCTGTCCTTCGCACAAGCCTGCCACAGGAAGAGAAGCCGGATCAGCATGTGGGATCGCGACACAGGCGATCCAGTGTCCTCCATGTTCTTATCGAGCATCCCTGGGCCATGATCAGAGGTGCTCTCGGGGGATGGGCCTTCCAGACAGGTTTCTACACCATTGCTATTTTCATGTCCTCGTATCTTGTCACCGGAAAGATTTTTTTGGAGTCCACGGCGCTGGGACTTCAATCTGCCTGCCTCGGGGCGGCTCTTTTCATGGCTCCTCTAGCGGGCTATCTTTCCGACCGTTTTGGACGCAAACCGATCGCTATCATCTCATTGATCGGGATACTTCTCGGGGCGTACCCCCTGCTTCACCTTGTGAATATGGGCAATAATGCCGTCGCGCTAGCCGCCATGGTGATCTTTATGCTTTTCGTCACCTTGGGATCAGCTACCTACCAGGTATGGCTTGCCGAAATCTTTCCAAGGACACTTCGGGCTACAGGATTGGGAATTTCCTACAATGTCTCGGCAGGCATTCTCGGGGGAACCACCCCCCTGATCTGCGTCTCGCTTATTGCGATCACTCACAACCGAATGGTTCCGGCGCTTTTCCTTATCGTCGCCTCAGCGGTTAGCCTTCTGATGGTTCTCGGGACTAGAGAGACAGGGAAAAAGCCGTTGAAATAGACTGCCTGACAGAGAAAAAAGGCATGAGCATCGTTCTTAGGAGTGAGGGAGAAAGCTCACAGGGATGAAGCGGATAAAAGGGTTTAAGTGGGAATGGAAATCTGGAGAAAATCTCAAGACGTCCTGACGATTGATTGAGCCACCGGCGTTGGGCTGGATCACATTTGCACTGGCAATTCCGCCTGCAGGGTGGAGATTGGCCGTATGAGACCCTTCTTTCCGGCAATGCTGCTTTCCCTCTTTGCTTCCAGCCTGTTTTCTCCACTCATGAACGCCAACGCCACTCCGTCGCCGACTCCCACCTCTTCAGTAAAGACCGCGATGTTCGGGGGAGGTTGTTTCTGGTGTATCGATGCCGTGTTCCAGAATCTACCCGGAGTCATCAAGATCACTTCCGGATTTGCGGGTGGTGCCAAAGCAGACCCGACCTATGATCAGGTCTGCAGTGGGCGCACCGGTCATGCCGAGGTGATCCAGATAACTTATGACCCAGCGAAGGTGAGTTACAACCAGCTGCTCGATCTCTTCTGGAAGGCACATGATCCGACGACGCTGAACCGTCAGGGGGCTGACTCTGGCACCCAGTACCGCTCCATCATTCTGACCGCCACACCGGAGGAGGCTGCTGAGGCCCAGGCATCGAAGAAGAAAGCACAGGCTCAGTTTGACGATCCGATTGTGACCGAGATTGCTCCTCTCAAAACCTTCTACCCAGCCGAGTCGTATCACCAGAACTACTACCAGAATAACAAGGATCGGAATCCGTACTGTCAGGTGGTGATCGCGCCGAAGCTCAAGAAGCTCGGGCTGCCCCAGTAACTTTCCAGCTTCTTTCTATTCTCAATAACTGAGCAGCCAAGGTCATGGGGCCAGGAGTGAGGAAAATGCACTTCCCCTGAATGGGGAATCTTGCATAATAGACTGCTGATTGTTTCTTAGCCCGAATAGACCGGGAGGCCGGATGGCCGGGCCGAAACATTCTTCCTCTGGGTTGATAGCTCAATGGTAGAGCAGTACCCTTTTAAGGTATTGGTTCTGGGTTCGAGTCCCAGTCAACCCACTCTTTTCGCAAATCGGCGTGCAACAAAGCACGTGGTGCTGTATCCCACAGGTTCATGAAAATCGTTGTCGCCTACTCTGGGGGTCTGGATACCTCCGTCATTCTGAACTGGATCAAAGAGACCTACTCCGCAGAGGTCATCGCTTTTTGCGCGGACATCGGTCAAGAAGAGGAACTGAAGGGGCTGAAGCCGAAGGCGCTCCGCACGGGAGCCTCCAAGTGCTATGTCGATGATCTGCAGGAAGAGTTCGCGCGCGATTTCATCTTCCCCATGATGCAGGCCGGTTCTCTCTACGAGGGTGAGTATTTTCTCGGAACTAGCATTGCCCGTCCACTGATCGCGCAACGCATGGTCGAGATCGCGACTGCCGAGGGTGCCGATGCGGTGGCTCATGGTGCCACAGGAAAGGGGAACGATCAGGTCAGGTTCGAGTTGGCTGCTGCCGCTCTCTCCCCGGATCTCCAGGTGATCGCCCCATGGCGCGAGGAGAGATTCCGCTCCGAATTCCCGGGTCGCGCCGAGATGATCGCCTACTGCGAGCGCCACAAGGTGCCGGTCGAGGCCAGTGCCAAGAAGCCCTACTCGATGGATCGCAATCTGCTCCATATCAGCTATGAGAGCGGAATCCTGGAGGATCCTTGGTTCGACGCTTTTGCCCCTGCAAATAGGGGGATGTTCAAGCTCTCGGCCAGTCCCGAAGAGGCACCTGACAAGTCCGAGATGGTCACGCTCGATTTCATCCAGGGAAACTGCGTGGCCGTGAATGGTAAGCCACTCGATCCGCTGGCCGTCATGAAGACGTTGAACAAGATCGGCGGCCGTCATGGCGTCGGGCGCGTCGACATGGTCGAAAATCGCTTTGTAGGAATGAAGAGCCGCGGTGTCTATGAGACCCCCGGCGGCTCGATCCTGCACTTCGCCCACCGCCAGATGGAGTCCCTCACGATGGACCGTGAGGTGATGCACCTGCGTGATGGCCTGATCCCGAAATACAGCACGCTGGTATATAACGGATTCTGGTTTGCACCCGAGCGTCTGGCACTCCAGGCGCTGATCACGGAATCCCAGCAGAATGTGACCGGCACTGTCCGCCTACGTCTCTACAAGGGGAATATCATGGCCGCTGGCCGTAAGAGCCCGGTCAGCCTCTACCGTCCCGATATCGCCACAATGGAGGCCGACCCGACCCAGGCCTACGATCAGGGTGATGCCACCGGCTTCATCAGACTAAATGCCCTCAGGCTAAAAGTCGCTTCTAAGGTCGCGGCAAAAGTTGCCGCCGGCGGGAAGAAGCCTGTGAGTAAGAGGACGACTGCCAAGAAGCGGAAATAAGAAAGTCTCCCGCAGAGGCCAAGGGATCCAGCTTCAATCTGGAACTCATGAACTCAGGAAGAAACTGCAGGGGATGTTTTTACTATGGCCGTAGGTGCCTAGAGTAATTGGGTAATCTCTCCGTTACGCCTTCCTAATAGTCCAACAGCCTAAAAGGCTAATAGTCTTAGATTCACCGAATGAAGCCCCACCGCTCGGAGAAGGGCCAGTAGACGAAGTAGCCGCGACCGATGACGTTCCGCTCCGGAACGATGCCCCAGTAGCGGCTGTCGCTGGAGTTGTAGCTGTTATCGCCCATGGCGAAGAATGCGTTGGAGGGCACCGTGAAGGTCTCCTCCGGTGTCGTCAGGTATTGCGCGGCGCTGGGATTGGAGTATCCCCGATAGCCGTTCTCGCAGCTCATGACGCGTTGGAAGGGAGTTTGTGTGGCGAGTGAACCGTTCAGGAAGAGCTTTGGGGCATCTATTCGCAGGGTGTCTCCCGGGACGCCGGCGAGTCGCTTGATGTAGAACTGGGAACCCAGGGCAGGGTCGAGATTCATCTCGATGCGGCGGATTCCCGTGGTCTTGAAGACAAAGACATCTGAACGCGATGGGTTCCTGAACTGGTAGGTCATGCGGTCGACAAAGACCTGGTCGCCCGCCTGGACATAGCCGTGGACGATCGTTTCCCCTAGCTCATAGACTCTGCCTGGTCTCACTCCGAAATCCCGCGCCACGACATCGCGAGGTGCAAAGATCGAGAACTTTCCCTCCGTGGTGACTACTTCTGTGAAGGTGAAGAAGTTGAGCTTGGTGTGCTCGTTAAGTCCCAGGACTTCCTCTTTTACTGCGGCCTTGAGGTCAAGGTGGGTGCGCCCGAGGCGGATGAAATCCATGGCACGGATGATCGGTCCCGGAAGGGAATCTTCCGAAGGATGTCCCAGCATCCCGTAGAGAGTCGGCTGCATTGATCCGGTAGGGATCTTGAATGGCTTCAGAAAGTAGGCTTGGAATCCAACGGCCAGGGCGATGGCGACCACGATGGCCTCGATGTTCTCCGCCCAGACGGGGTGGGGTCTGGCAGGAATGACGGAGGCAAAACCGGTTTCCAGCATTCGGGTTGTTTGATCGATCTCCTGCTCTTTCTTTCCGCGGATCGCGTGATTCAGTGAGGAAATGAGTTCCTGAAGGCTGGCGATCTGTCCCTCTCCCAGCAGGTCACGATGGTGGTGAAGGGTCTTGGAGGCCCCCTCGGAGAGGATACGGGCTTCCTTGATGAATCGGGGGGTGAAGAATCCCATAGCTTGAAAAGTCGGAAAAGAGAGCGAAGCAGGATCACAGAGTCTTGGCAATCACCGCCCGTCATCGGGCCCTTGATGCCCCTCACTATCGAATTTACCGATTTCCTGCTTTCCGAGACAGCTCGTTTTTGATCTCTTACATCTCTTCATGCATACTCATGCAGCTCCTTCCACCGGTCCCAAACAGGCTGAATTGATTCCTGCGGACCTCCTTTCCAAGATCGACGAGGCGGTGACTCACTACCCCGTCTCCAAGAGGAGTGCGTCCCTTCCTCTCCTCCATCTCTGGCAAAACCACTTCGGTTTCGTCGATGACAGCGGCGTGGATTGGATCGCGAACCGTCTGGAGCTTCAGCCTATCAATATCCTGGAACTGGTTACCTTCTATCCATGGTTCCGTCAGCAGGCTGCCGGCAAGGTTTGCATCCGCGTCTGCCGCACTCTCTCATGCGCCTTGGCCGGAAGCTACGAGGTCCGGGATGCCTTCTGCAAGGCTGCCGGAATCGATCCTAAGGCCCCAACGCACGGGCACACTCCTCCTGTCAGCGCGGATGGAAAATTCAGTGTCGAGTTCGTGGAGTGTCTCGCGAGCTGCGGTTCGGCTCCCGTGGCCCTAGTCAATGATGATCTCCTCGAGGACATTACCCCGGAAGGCACCGCCGTTATCCTGAGCCAGTACAACTGATCGATTCCACTAGATTCCACTAGGTACCAACAAGGCCCACGACCATGAAATCACTTCTTCTTCCTCCACATCCCAAAGAGCGCCGCATTGTCTTCAAGAACGCCTGGACCCAGGGCTATACCCCTGACATCGACTGCTACGTGAAGAACGGGGGCTATGAAGAACTGAAGAAGGCTCTCGGTATGAAGCCGGAGGAGATCATTGATGAGGTCAAGAAGGCGAACCTGCGTGGTCGCGGCGGTGCGGGATTCCCATGCGGTGTGAAGTGGGGTTTCATCAAGCGTGACGACGGTAAGCCTCACTACATTACCTGCAATGCTGACGAGTCGGAGCCCGGTACCTTCAAGGATCGGTATATTCTACATAACGACCCCCATCAGTTGATCGAGGGAATGGCGATCGCTGCCTTCGCTCTGAATGTCAATCTTGCCTATATCTACATCCGTTGCGAGTTCCCGAAGGCTGCTGGGATTGTTACTAAGGCTATCGAAGAAGCCCGTGCCAAGGGATTCCTTGGAAAAAACATCATGGGTAGCGGCTTCGACATCGATATGTATGTTCACCAGGGAGCCGGTGCCTATATTTGCGGTGAGGAGACCAGCCTGATCGAGTCGTTGGAGGGTAAGCGTCCTTATCCCCGCATCAAGCCTCCCTACTTCCCCGCGGTCCTCGGTCTCTACATGTCTCCGACTATCGTCAACAATGTGGAGACATTCTGCCACGTGAAGCAGATCTTCAAGATCGGCAGCGGCGAGTACGCAAAGATGGGCACTGCCGGAGACGGTGGTACCCGAGTGATGTGTGTCTCGGGTGATGTCATGCGTCCCGGTCCTTACGAGATTCCTGCCGGCGGAGTGACGCTTGGTGAATTGATCAATGATGTCTGCGGCGGCATGAAGCCCGGTCGTAAGCTCAAGGCGATCATTCCCGGTGGCAGTTCCTCCAAGATCCTGCGTGCCGGGGAGACCTTCAAGATGAAGGAGAAGGGCCCGGACGGAGAAATGATTGAGAAAGAAGTTCCCCTTCTCGACCTTGTGATGGATGCGGCCAGCCTTGCCGCAGCCGGCACAATGATCGGAAGCGGCGGAGTAATCGTGATGGATGACTCGCGCAACATGCTCTGGGCTCTTAATAACCTGAATACATTCTACGCCCACGAGAGCTGCGGTCAGTGCACCCCCTGCCGCGAGGGTGTGCTCTGGATCGACAAGATGACTACCCGCATGGTGAACGGAGAGGGGATCTCCCAGGATCCAGCGACTCTCAAGAACGTGGCCGACAATATTGCCGGCCGCACGGTCTGCGCCTTCGGTGAGGCGGCCTCATGGCCTGTCCAGAGCTTTCTCCAGAAGTTCCCCGAGGAGTTCGAGATCGCGGCCAAGTAATTCCTTCCTTCATGTCCCGTCGAGCCGCACTCCCAGGGCTCTTTGTGGCAGGTTTGACTGGTTTTCTGGGGATCGGGCTTGGAGCCTTCGGTGCCCATGCCCTGAAGGGTTTGCTTGAGGCGCATCATGCTCGTGAGATTTGGAATACGGCGGTGCTTTACCAACTCGTTCATGCACCCGTCCTTCTCTTGTTGGCCCGTGAGCAGTCCGTTCCAAGAATCCCATTTCTCTGCTTTGCGTTCGGAATTCTGATTTTCTCGGGAAGTCTCTATCTGCTGGCAGTGACAGGGATTACCTGGCTCGGAGCCGTCACCCCCATCGGGGGACTTCTGCTGATGGTCGGTTGGGCCTGGATTGCATGGATTGGGTTGCGCCCGGAATCCCGAGCCTCCTGATCCTCAGATGATCATTCTGATCTTACGATGATCGCGCTCACCGAGAGTTTTATTATCCCTACTCGAGGGAAGGGGACCTATGAGATCACAGACCAAGTCGCAACCTTGCTTGCCCGCAGCGGAATCAAAACGGGACTCGCCACCGTCTTGGTCCATCATACCAGCGCGAGTCTGGTGATCTATGAGAATGCTGATCCGACGGCGAGAGCCGATCTCCACCGCTTTTTCGAGGATCTTGTCCCGGAGGATCATCCCAACCTCATCCATACGGCCGAGGGGGCGGATGATTCCACCAGTCATCTTCGCATGGCGCTGACTCGCACAAGCGAATCCATTCCAATCGCCGCGGGAAGCCTCCAACTCGGCACCTGGCAGGGGATTTATCTGTTTGAGCACCGCAGCGCTCCCCATCGTCGAACCATTGTGGTGAGTCTGATCGGGATCTAAAGAATACTCGTGATCTTCGCGGATAGCGTCGTTGGTCTCCGCTCGCAGTAGTTCACCACAGCTTCGCTTACCCGCCTAGCTATCCTGTAACGGTCGAGCCTATCATGTCACCTTCTCAATGACATCGGATCGTCCATCTCCTTCATCCCCTTTATCCCTGTAAATATTACCTGAAGACCAATCGGCAGATCACCAGCGATGCCGCGACGCCAGCAGCGTCAGCAAGTAGACCAGCGGCCAGGGCATGGCGTCCCTTGCGGATCGCTACGGAGCCGAAGTAGACGGCCAGCACATAAAGTGTGGTCTCTGTGCCCCCGAGGATCGTTCCTGCTAGATGGGCTGCGTAGCTGTCAGGTCCGCAGGCCTTGACGATCTCGGCAAAGAGCCCTGTGGCGGCACTTCCGCTCATTGGCCGGACAAGGACTAGTGGCAATACTTGAGGAGGTAAGCCAATCAGATCCAGAACGGGAGAAAGAAGACGGGTCAGGATATCGATCCCCCCAGCAGCCCGAAAGATCCCGACAGCGACAAGGATCGCCACGAGGTAGGGGAAGATGCGCAGGGCGACCTGAATGCCCTCCTTGGCACCCTCGATGAACTCTTCGTAGACGGCCACTCCCCGCAGGGCTGCGTAGAGGGGGAAGAATCCGATCAGGAAGGGAATCGCCACGAGAGAGATGCTCTGGATGATGGCAATCGCCAAGGAGTGCTGTCCCTCGACTCCTGACAAAGCCAAGCGACCGATCGTGATGACAAAGAGGGCCATGTAGCCACCAAGCAGGATCTTCTTCCAAAGCGGAAATTCCGTGAGAGGTTCCACAGGAGATGGGAGGGATGCCTCACTGGCATCACTCGCCATGACGGGAGGCATCGGAGGAATGGCAAACATGGGGAGTCGTTGCAACAGTTTTACCGAGACGATGCCCGTCACGAAGGAGCAGGTCGAGGCGACAAGAGCCGTCCCGATGATGGCGGTCGGGTGGATCGATCCGGCGGCAGCCAGAAGCCCCACGGCGGTTGCGGGTATGAGCTGGACGGAACTCGTATTGATGGCCAGGAAGGTGCACATGGCATTCGTGGCAGTACCCGGGCGGGGATTCAGTGATTCGAGTCCCTGCATGGCGCGCAGACCGAGAGGGGTGGCGGCATTACCGAGTCCCAGCATATTGGCGGCAATATTCATCACCATGGCCCCCATGGCAGGATGATCTGCCGGGACGTCGGGGAAGAGACGGGTGAGTAGCGGTTTGAGGAATGACGAGAGTCGTTCCACGGCACCCGATTTCTCGGCAAGCCTCATGATGCCCAGCCAGAGAGCCATAACAGCCCCAAGGGGGAGAGCGATGGTCATCAGTGATGCCTTGGCTGCATCGAACGTGGCGGCTGTCACGGCCTCAGTTTTGCCGGTCAAGACACCCAAGACCACGCCGCAGAGAATCAGGCCCAGCCAGAGATAATTCAGCATAAGGGAAGTTTTACGAAAGACTTAACGCCGCTACCAAAGAAAAACGCCGAACCGAGAAAATATGGAACTCAGGAAGCCAATCAATGTTGATCCAACTCTCTACTCATGAACATAGGAGATTTCATGGTTTCAATAGTTGGTTCTATGACTTTTACCATCTTCAGTTCTTGAATTCATGAGTTCCATATTCATTTTCTTCCTTTTGAAGATTTTACGATGACGGCCAATCGGGGATCCGCTTAAATCGCACTATGTCTGTCTGCTCTGATCGCTGGATTCGCAAAAAGTCGCTGGAACAAGGAATGATCGAACCGTTCATCGATGGTCAGATTCGTGCCTCCGAAGATGGGGGGCGCGTAATCAGCTATGGTCTCTCAAGCTATGGTTACGACCTCCGTGTCGCGGATGAGTTCAAGGTCTTCACCAATGTCTTCAGCGCCATGGTCGATCCGAAGGAATTTGATGAGAAATCCTTTGTCGATTTGAAGACCGATGTCTGTGTGGTTCCGCCCAATTCCTTTGCTCTCGCACGTAGTGTGGAATACTTCCGCATTCCACGTGAGGTCCTGACGATTTGCGTGGGCAAGTCCACCTACGCCCGGTGCGGCATCATTGTGAACGTCACTCCCTTCGAACCTGAATGGGAGGGGCATGTGACCTTGGAGATCTCCAACACAACCCCGCTACCGGCTAAAATCTATGCCAACGAGGGTTTGGCTCAGGTCGTCTTCTTCGAGGCGACAGAACCATGTGAGACGAGCTATGCCGATCGCGCCGGCAAGTACATGAAGCAGCGAGGCATCACGGTGCCAAGGATGTGAGCCGAAAGGATGAAGTCAGAATGATGAAAGATGAAAAAGTGAGGCTGTCTGTGGCCTCTGCTGCATTTTTGGCCGGGTTTCATACTTCATAATTCAACCTTCATCCTTCTCTTCCTCCATCATCTTCCTGAGGACTTCGGACATGTCTTCCACTTCATTCCAGACTTCGCCAGTGGCATAGATGGGAGCTTTCTGCTGAGCGGCCATCGCAAGGCAGTCGCTTGGGCGAGCATCCAACTCCAGCACCTTGCGCTGCTGAAGTTCATTCTCGGCGGTCACGATCATCCGTCCGTAGTAGGTAGCCCCCTTGAGATCATTGATGATCACTCTCTCCACTTTCGCACCGAAGCCCGCAAGCATCATTCCCATCAGATCATGGGTGAGGGGGCGTTCGTTCTTTGTTTCCCGGATCATCATGCTGATGGCGTTGCCTACCAAGGGATCGACATAGATGACGAATACCTTCTGATCGTTGCCTAGAAACACAGCGCTCCCGCTGGTCGTAGGAATGACTGCCTTGATATCAATCTGGACGACCTCTTTAGGGCTCATGTGACTCATGGTTCCACTATGTTCCAGAATGAGCCGTTACGCATCTAAGCAATTACGCTTATTGATCGTCCGTGCTTCTGGCTGAAAAGTCGGGGTGGACGATTCCTCGGCGTTTGTATTCTGCGGAAACGATTAAATAATGATCCGCCCAGGAGCCTAGGCCCTGCTGTTCCTCGCTACTCAGTGTACGAACGATCCTGGCAGGCGATCCCACCACCATGGATCCAGACGGGATAACGGTATTCATGAGTACTGTGGCATGGGCGCCGATGAGGCACCTTTCGCCAATGATAGCACCGTCCAGGATGATCGCTCCCATGCCGATCAGTGACTCGTCACCAATCGTGCAGGCATGGACGATAGCACCATGCCCGATAGTGACTCGTCGCCCCACTGAGACGCCAAGCCCCGTGGCAACATGGATCACGGCATTGTCCTGCACGTTGCTCTCTTCGCCGATCTCGATCGGGGCGATGTCTCCACGTAGCGAGGCAGAGGGCCAGACGCTGGCCCGAGCGCCCAACCGCACCGCTCCGGCAAGGAATGCACCAGGTGCAACATAGGCATCGGAATGGACCAGGGGCCTGAGGTCCAGGTGCTCGGTCACGATCTTTTTGAAGTAGTCAAGGTGTTCCGGATGAGAAAGGTCGGTCCTAGGGTCGTCTGCGGGATGAGTGTTCATGAGGTTTGAATAAGGTTTTTTTACGATTTTCTCACAATGGGTGTTGACAGCAAGAGGAGGTTTTTTTTGGATCAGTAGTGTCATACGACACAACCAACCAAATAACCCAACCCAACAATCCATGAGCAGCAAAGTCCACCTCGTTGAATCCGTCCAGAAGGCACTCGGTAAAGACACCTCCAAGGCCCACGCCGAAAAGGTCGTCGCTTCCGTTATCGAAAGCATCAAAGCCCTCGTCAAGAAGCACAAGAGCCTTCAGTTGATCGGCTTCGGTACTTTCAAGGTTGTCAACCGTAAGGCCCGTAAGGGAATCAACCCTAAGACCGGCAAGGCTATCCAGATCAAGGCTTCCAAGAGCGTTCGCCTGACACCTGGTAAGGCTTTCAAGCAGTCTCTCTAAGTTTTAAAGGGTTTCCCCCCCGCCCGAGAAAACCCGTTATGCCGTTTGGCATAACGGGTTTTCTCATTTCTCTGCAGTATCGATTCGGTTATTGTCGTTGTTCCATGAAATCACCACTCGTTGTCTCCGTCACCGGCGCTGCCGGACAAATCGGCTACTCACTCCTTACCCGCATCGCCTCCGGGCAAGTCTTTGGCTATGACCAGCCTGTCGCCCTCCGCCTCATCGAGATCGAACCCGGCATGAAAGCCCTGGCCGGTGTGGTCATGGAACTCAACGACTGCGCCTTCCCTCTCCTTGAGTCGATCGAGGCGACTGCCGATCTTGATCACGGTTTCAGCGGAACCAACTGGGCGCTGCTCGTCGGAAGCGTTCCCCGCAAGGCCGGTATGGAGCGCAAAGATCTCCTCGGCATCAATGGCAAGATCTTCATCGGGCAGGGGCAGGCCATCGAGCGGAACGCCGCCGCAGACGTCAATGTCCTTGTGGTCGGCAATCCCTGCAACACGAACTGCCTGATCGCCATGAAGAACGCCCCCTCCATTCCTGAGGATCGCTGGCATGCCATGACTCGTCTTGATGAGAATCGTGCCAAGAGTGCCCTCGCCGAGAAGGGCGGTTGCCATAACCGGGACATCACCAAGCTCGCTATCTGGGGTAATCACTCCAGCACGCTCTATCCCGATTTCGAGAATGCCCTGATCAACGGCGAGCCTGTCAGCAAATACATTCCCGACCGCGCCTGGCTAGAGAGTGATTTCATCAAGGATGTCCAGCAGCGTGGAGCCGCCATCATCGCGGCACGGGGGCTTTCTTCCGCTGCTTCTGCAGCCCATGCCGCCATTGAGACCGTTCAGTCCCTCCGTGAGGTGACATCAATGGATGACTGGCACAGTGTCGCTATCGCCTCTGATGGATCCTATGGCGTCGAGAAAGGTCTTATCTGCTCCTTCCCTATCCGTTCCAACGGCACCACCGCCTCCATTGTGCAGGGGGTCGATCTCGGTGAGTTCGGGAAGGCCAAGTTCCAGTTGAGCGTCAACGAACTGCTTGAGGAGAAGGCGATGGTTTCCGACCTTCTGCCAAAATGAGCGGCCACGAGATTCCGACCGCCGATCCGGCGACTCACCGATCGGAGACTGACAGCATGGGGGCGATTCCCGTCCCCCATGACCGCTATTATGGCGCCCAGACCGCGAGGTCACTGATCCATTTCGATATCGGAAACGACACGAAGCCCCCCGAACTCATCATGGCCCTTGGCCAGCTCAAGAAGGCATGTGCCTTGGCCAATAGGGATCTCGGCAAGCTTCCCCAGGAAAAATGCGATCTCATCGTCCGTGCGGCTGACGAAGTGATCTCAGGCAAGCTCAATGGCCACTTCCCTCTCCGTATCTGGCAGACCGGAAGCGGTACTCAGAGCAACATGAACGCCAACGAGGTCATCTCTAACCGCGCCATCGAGATGGCTGGGGGTGAGATGGGCTCGAAGAAGCCCATTCATCCCAATGACGACGTGAATATGTCGCAGTCGTCGAACGATACCTTCCCCACCGCGATGAATATCGCGGCCGTGACGGTCGTTCTTGAGCGCCTACTGCCTGCGGTGAAAGCACTGCGAGGAGCCTTGCATACCAAGGCTCTTGAGTTTGCAGATGTTATCAAGATCGGTCGTACCCATCTCCAAGATGCCACTCCGATCACCTTGGGCCAGGAATTCTCGGGTTATGTTGCGATGCTCGACGCGGATCTGGCTCGTCTTGCCGAGAGCCTTCCCGGTCTTGAGTCTCTGGCCATTGGCGGAACGGCTGTCGGTACCGGGCTGAATTCCCACCCGAAGTTTGGTGAGACAGCCGCTTCCCACATCGCTCAGATCACCGGCTATCCGTTTGTCTCTGCTGAGAATAAATTCATGGCCCTCTCTTCGCATGGCGAGTTTGTCTTTGCCAGTGGTGCGCTCAAATCCCTGGCCACATCGCTCATGAAGATTGCCAACGACATCCGCTGGCTCGCCTCGGGGCCGCGTTGCGGATTGGGTGAGCTCTCCCTACCTGAGAATGAACCGGGCTCATCCATCATGCCCGGCAAGGTGAATCCCACGCAGTGTGAGGCCGTTACCATGGTAGCCGTCCAAGTCATTGGTAACGATACGGCAATCGGCATCGCTGCTTCCCAGGGGAACTTCGAGTTGAATGTCTTCAAGCCTGTTATCATTCACAACTTTCTCCATTCCGTCCGACTCCTTTCCGATGCCTGCCGATCCTTCATGGAGCACTGCGTTACGGGGATTGAGCCAAACCGCGAGGTGATTGCAGGATATGTCCAGAATTCTCTGATGCTAGTCACTGCCTTGAATCCGCATATCGGCTATGATAAGTCAGCTCAGATCGCCAAGAAGGCTCACAAGGATCATTCCAGCCTCAAGGAGGCAGCCATTGAACTCGGTTATTTGAGTCCGGAGCAATTTGATGAGTGGGTGGTGGCCGCCAATATGACCCACCCCTAGGGACCCCCTTGGGAACCGTGCTTAATCCCTCACGAAATCACGACGGACTGCTTATCTTCCGATTGCGAGCTTTGCCATCAGGTCAGTCGTCATTGATTCGAGCTCAATGGAGACCACTTCGACACGGCGTGTGAAGTAGTTATAGGCAACTAGGTTGGGAACAGCGACACCAAGGCCGACAATCGTACAGTTCAGGGCTTCGGAGATACCGTTGGCGACCAACTGCGGATCTCCACTCGCTCCGATATTACCAAAGATACCAACAAGGCCCGAAAGGGTTCCGAGCAATCCGAGCAGGGGAGAAATGCCAGTTGTAATCTCCAGGAAGACAAGACCCGATTCGAGTCGGGAAACTTCATGCCTCGCACGGGTCTGTACGGCGTCGAGGATCTCGGCGCGTGTCCAGTCTCTGTGCTGAAGAACGCTCAGCAGAACCCGTGACAATGGAGAAGGTTCCTGGAGAAGAAATTTCTGAAGATTCTCGATTTGGGATCCGCCTTTGAATCGATCGAGAGCGCGAATCACATCGGGCGGTAGCGCACGATCCATCTTGATGATGAGCGCCCTTTGAAGAATCACGGCCAGGGAGAAAACCGAAAGGATGAGAAGAACGGCCATGAAGAAGCCGCCTTTAACGAAGAACTCGACAAAGCCGGGCATCGCGGCAAGGAAGGGGTGCAGGTACATGGAGTGAAGCTTAGTAAACGGTGAAGCTGTAGTCGATTTCCAAGACCCCGTTCTGGAGTGTTCTGGCAACGTCGGGAGGAATCGGCGGAAGCTTGGCATCCATGATCGAGCGAAGACTACAATCAGTCAAAGACTCATTCCCATTGCTGGAGACGACATGGAGTCCGCTAACCTTGCCGCTGGCGGTGACCTTGAAGCTGACGTCCACTGTCCCGATGCTCAGAACCCCCATCCGCTCATCCACATAGTAGTACCACCTCGAACCGATGGCATCGGAGACGCCTTTGCGATAGCGGCCCAGCGGCGTGGCCTCGGCGGCAACAGAGGAGCGACCACGGTTGGAGATATTTCCATGGATCACGGTTTGACGAGTCTCAGGTTGGTATCCCTTGGTGATTCCCTGGGATCCTGGAACGGAAGCCTGGCGTGGCGGGGATGTAGAGGCCGGCGATGCCTTGTCGGCCGTCTGCGCTGTTTGTTTAGAGCTCTCGACTGGGGATTTAGGCGGTTCGAGAAGCTTGATATTGTTGGGAGGTGGAGGGGGGGGCGTTGGTTGAGGATTGGGGGTAGTGTTGGGTGTTGCCGCAGGGGTGGTAGACTGTGAGGGTTTTTGCTGCGATGGGGATTGTCTGGCAGAAGTGGATGGGGGCGTCGGAGGCTGTGCTGGGAGTGGGTTGCCAGCCTGAGAGGCCGGTTTTTCACCTGGGGTATGGCGCTGGTTCTGAAGTTCCAGCGCTGCTTGCTCAATGCCCTGCTGCGAGGGGAGAGGCAGTTGTCCTTCAGGGGTTTGTTCGCTGGCTGCTTTGCTGTTCTGATCCGATTGGAAAGGGGAATTCTCGGGTGCTTTTTCAGAGACTTCCTTTGCCTCGATGAAGGGACGTTCGTTTTTGGAAGGAGGGATGATTTCGAGAGTTACCTCGGGTGGAGGAGGGGATTTATGAATCTCTTTTTTCAGCAGATTTCTGGCGAAGAGAATTGCCAGGAAGATGATCAATGCTCCATGGATCAGGCATGAGAGGATGACGAAGAAGGGAAAGCTCTTCTTCCTGCGACTTCGCCTGGAAGTTCGTTGATCCGTGGTAGTTGTCATGGCACGGAGGTGAGTTGCGGAGAGGAGGTTTGTTGAGAAAGTTTGGTAGTCGCTCTCTTCTGAGGTCTCTGAATTGGATGAGAAACTTTCAGCTTTCCTGTACGTGCCTGATGAAAGAGGTATTGCTGGATATACCCGGCGTAAGGTCCCATGACCTTTTCTCCATAATTCTCTAACTCGACCGGAGTCAGTTTCTTTGCCCGAGAAGAACGGAAGGAGTTCAGGATCCTGCCGATCCAGACATCCACGGGAACCGCCTCGAGTCTGCCATAGGAAAAGAGAAGAATGCAGTTGGCAACCTTCCTTCCGATACCTGGCAATGTGCAGAGGGCTTCGCGTGCTTCGCGGGTGCTCATGCCGACCAGTGCTTCGGGGTTGAATTTCCCCTCGGTGACCAGTCGGGCCGTGCCGAGAAGGCCCTTTGCACGGAAACCAAGGGCACAGCAACGTAGCTCCGCTTCTGTCGCGGAGGCTAGGGCGGTTGGCTCTGGAAAGGCGGGGACGGGGGTATTCACCAGTTTTTTCCCATAGGCATGCCTCAAGGCCATGCTCATCTGGCGGATATGGGAGACCTGCTTCATCGGCGAAAGAATGAAGGAGGCCAGACATTCCCAATGCGGTTGCCTCATGATGCGCAGACCGCGACAGGCCAGTGATGCCTCGAAAGAGGCGGCATGAGAGACGCAAGATTTACGGATCGCCTCAAGATCATGATCAAAGGTCAGATAATGCTCTAGGGATTTGGAATCAATACCCTGGTAATGAAGGATTTCACCCTCCTGTCTAAGAATGACCCCTCTCTCGCCGATACATCCTGCATAGGCGCCCTCGAATTCCATCCAATGAAAGGTCTGACCACTCTCCAAGGTCATTCGGAGATCGAATTCAGGGCATGCGATACTGCCGTCTGCTTGTTTAAAGAGTTCACCCCGACTCATCGTGCAAAGTAGCTGAGGTTCTCCAATTCGATAGCGAGGTTGACATTATTCACGGCAACCGTCTCGGGAAGATGTAGCACTGCAGGAGAAAAATTCAGGATCGCCTGGATTCCAGCCTCGGTAAGCTGTTCGGCCACGCTTTGTGCGGCAGAACCAGGCACGCACAGGATCGCCATCCTTATCTCCCGACGCCGGACGAGTCCTCTCATCGATCCCATTCCCCGGACTCCTAATCTTCCCTCTTTTGGCTTTTGAGCTTTGAGATCAAAGGCCGCCACAATCTCGAACCCCTCGCGGGCGAATCCCTTATAGCTCAGAAGAGCCTGGCCCAGGTTTCCCACACCCACAAGGATGACGGGCTGAAGGCTCGCGCGACCCAGGATCTCCTCAAGCCTATTTCTTAGGATCACGACTTCGTAGCCTGTTCCGCGTTTGCCAAGGGGACCGCAGTAGGCAAGATCCCTGCGGAGTTGTGCTGACTGGACTCCGGCCACGCATGCCAGAGCAGTCGAGGAGACGATGCTCTCCCTTTTTGCGACCATGAGACCCAGGCAACGGAGGTACAAGGAGAGGCGGTAAACGGTTTTTTTGGGAATGTCGGATGATATTCGGACTGACGCTTCCACCTTCCCAGGACTTTTACTCATGAAGGCAGGGAGATTCCGTCGTGAATGGCTGGGTCGCCGTAGAGGGTTGAGCTGCTGGCAGAGGTCACGGAAACATCGAAGATTTCCCCGTGAAAACGGCTTCCTCCTTCAAAGATGAGGATCTTGTTGGTCCTCGTGCGTCCGGTAAGTCGGGTGGGATCATTACGGCTAGTGCCCTCGCAGAGGATTTCCTGGCGTGTGCCAATGCACGCTTCGAGCTTTCTGGAAGCTGATGCATTCACTACGGAGAGAAGATCCTGGTTGCGTGCCTCTTTCTCAGCCTCGCTTAGCTGTTCCTCCATCAGGGCTGCCGGGGTGTCCCCGCGTTTAGAGTAACGGAAAATAAAGGCCCCGTCGAATTCCAGTTCCTCGGCCAGATCCCGGGATGCTTTGTAATCACTTTCTGTCTCTCCCGGAAAGCCGACAATAATGTCTGTAGTGATCGCAATACCGGGACGGCTTGAGCGTAGGTCGGCGACAAGCTTCCGGTACGATGCCGCCGTGTAGGGACGGTGCATGGCCTTCAGGATCTTGTCGGACCCTGACTGAAGGGGAAGATGGACATGTTCCATGAGCTTCGGAAGTCGACCGAAGCATTCCACAAGGTCCTTACGGAAACCCATCGGGTGGGGCGAGGTGAAGCGGATACGCTCGAGTCCATCGACCTCGTGGAGAGCCTCGATGAGCTGCACAAAAGGGCTTTTGTCCCCTATCTTGGGAAACTCGTGCCGGCCGTAGAGATTCACGATCTGTCCGAGGAGGGTAACTTCACGAATCCCTTTCTCCACAAGATTGCGTGCCTCCTCAACAATCTCGCTGATAGGCCTGCCTCGTTCCTCGCCCCGAGTTGTGGGGACAATGCAGAAGGTGCAGTGCATGTTGCATCCCTGCATGATGGAGATGAAGGCTGTGGCCTCTTTCTTTTTCTCCGGGAGGTGATCCCGAATGGAGTTCTGGGAACCCTGTTCAGTCGCGGTGTCGATGATCGGTCGGATGGACGTACCGAGATCCCGCACATCTTCCTGAATGAAAGCCTCCTCGCGTTTTTTAAATGCCTCTTCTACGTAGTCCGCAACTCGGTGGAATTTCTGGGTGCCGATTACGAGATCGACATGTGGGGAGCTTTTTTGGAGGTCTTGACCCAGTCTTTGAGCCATGCACCCCATGTATCCCAACACGAGTTTTGGTTTCTCCCTGCGGAGCTTCCGCAGCATGCCCATCTTGCCAATGGCCTTCTGTTCCGCCATCTCTCGGACACTACAGGTATTCAGCAGGATCACGTCGGCATCCCTCTCGTGAGAGACAAGTTTATGGCCGCGGTTCTGAAGGTCACGCGCCACCTGCTCGGAGTCGCGTTCGTTCATCTGGCAACCGTAGGTCTTGATGAAGACGTTGGGCATGGGGGCGTTATCCTACAATCTGAATCCCTGGCTTTCCAGCACGACTCTCGTGATCCAAGAAGGATCGGGTTATCCTTGAAACGATCAGGATTGAGGGGATACCGGGGTTTCTATGCTCTCACCTGATGATTCAGACACTTCCCCTTCATCCTTTCGGGTTTCACTGAATGCATTTCTTTTCCGCGGATCGACCCTATTGAGTCCTATCCGCTGGCCGCTTGCCTCCACCAGTTCGACAACCCGTTTCTTCAAACGATACCCTCGAGTCCAAATGACAAACATGGCCGCCCCGTACAGGCCAAGGGGGAGAATCATCGAATGTCCTGACGCCGCTAGATAGATCAGCAGGCTGATCATGAGAAAATTTGCCAGGAACGTGGTTGCCACCATCCGGGTGGCGAGGCCTACGCGAGTCAGGCATTTAGGGCCTCCATGGTATTCTGTAACGCTTCTCATGGTGACTCCCCACCAGAAACTTCCATAAATCTGGACATCCCAATCCTTCCAACCTGTGTCGGTGGAGTAGCTCCAGCCTTCGTTTTCCAAAGCCTCGATGACCGAAGTGATCAGAAGTTCGCGCCCCTTTCCCTCCTCATTCCACAAAACAAGCCTCGAGAGCCCACTGATCTTGCTGGGTTTGAAGTCTTTTTCCTTGGCGGCGATGACGGATTCCGGCGTGCGCTTGAACTTGAGCCAGGTGAAGTATCGGGCCCATCCCCTAACCAGAGGCTGGGAAAGGGCAAGAAATGCCACTAGCAGACGTGCCCTGATCGTATCGAAACGTGGCTCCAGCTTGGCATGAATCATGTAGGAAAGAGCGACTAGGAAGGTGCCTCCGAACATCAGATAAGCCACGATCCGCAGGACGGGGAAAGGAATGGCCAACAGGAAGAGAAAGGCGGTAAGGGTCACCCATTCGATGCTGCTCAGATAGGCAGCCAGTTCCGACTGTGGGGTGGGGTAGATGCACTGGAAGAGTCCTTCACCAAAGACGCCATGATAAATCACGGGTTGGTTGATCAGCCAAGTGAAGCGCGGTGCTCCATAGACCTGTCCTTTCCATTTGGCTGTACCGGTCGGGCCAAAGAAAACCAGGTGCTTAAAGCGAAGGAGGGATTCGGCCTCTCCATAACCTTCCTGCTGCTTCCGGAAAGCCTTCAGGGTGAAGCGGCGATAGTGCCACACGATGGCCGAAGGGCTGAAGGCAATCACCTCTCCTTCCTGTTGCAGGCGCCAGCAAAAGTCCACGTCGTCACCAGCTTTTCGGTATTCCGGATCGAAGCCTCCGATCTTTTCAAAGGCCCAGCGGTAAAAGGCCATATTGCACCCGGGGATATGTTCCGCGACGACATCCGTGAGAAGTACATGACTCGGGCCTCCCGGTGCGGCGGCAACACATGCCTGATGCCAATTCTGAGCGGGAGGGGAGATATTCGGTCCCCCGACGCCGGCATAGTTGCCCGAGAGGAGGGTTCCTACAAGATAGTAGAGCCAGTCAGGATCTGCCATGCAGTCGCTGTCGGTGTAGGCAATAATCTCGCCTGTGGCCGCCGACGCACCGACATTCCTCGCAACGCTTAGGCCGTGATTCGTCTGGTAAATGGCATTTACCCAGGGGTGATGGGAGAGAATCTCCTTTGTCTGGTCCGTCGAACCGTCATCGACAACGACAACTTCGTAATCGGAATAATCGATTTTTTTGAGCGAGCGAAGACATGCTTCCAAGGTCTGGCCCCCATTGTAGCTGCAGACGATCACCGAGACTTTGGGGACACGGGGTAGGGGCGCGTGATGCGTGATGGATTGGCGATTGTCAAAAAACTCCCTGACCGTCGAAAGTGCCTTTTTGGGTGTGCGGTCGCGTTTCACAAGACCGAAGGCCCAGTCTAGGATTTCCATGCCCCCGCGATGCCACTCATCCGTCCAGGCGTAGAGAATGGTTCCTGCAAGCCCTCCCCTTACGACAGCATCCAGATGCCAACCTATCATCTCTGCCTGTTCCTCTTCGGTGTGCCGGATCGTATCCATTCCGAATTCACCCATCATGAGAGGCTTGTCTTCGGCCAGATTCTGAAGGCGGGCCAGATAGCGCTCAAAATCTTCCCTGCGGTGCAGGTAGACATTGAATGTCAGGAAGTCGACGTTTTGCGGAAGCAGGTACTCCGTGGGAGGATAGCTTGCATAGGAGTAGAGTGCCCGCGGATCCTCGTGACGGGCGATGTTGACCAGATGCTCCAGGAATTCGGTTACCCTCTTTGCTCCCAGCCAGCGCACCATGGAGGAGGGGATCTCGTTTCCCAGCAGGTAACCGAAGATCGCATGATGGCCTTTGTGCTCCCTCACAGCATCGAGAACGGCTTTCTCCACGGAGGCTCTTACCTTCGCATCATTCAGGAACTCGACATGCTCCATCCAGGCAATGCTGAAGAGAACTCGCAGGCCATTCTCTAGGCAGAGATCTAGAAACCAACGCGGAGGAGTGGTGTAGATGCGGATCAGGTTGGCACCTGTTTCTCGAATGACGGCCAGATCACGGGCAACCTGCTCTTTCGGGCCAAACTGGAATCCTTCCGAATCAGGGGCGAATGGTGCATAGGTGACTCCTTTAACAAAGAATTTCTTCTCCCCCTCGAAGAAGAACTTTGATCGGACAATTACACGCTCAGTCACTGGAAGATGTTTATGGAGGGAGTTCTCCAAGTCGAGTCAGAAGAGCTTTTCTCCTCTGGTCGTTGGGGGAGGCTCGGAGGATCCTTAGACAATTCTTAGAGTCCCTTGATCCCCCCAAGAAGGAGTTCTGCGTTACTCTTGGTGGTTTCCATGTTCAGGCAGAGGATCTGCATTGCTTCGGCGGCCGGGATTTCCATGAGTTGCTTCCGTAACTTCAGGATTCGCTCGTATTCGTCCGGATGATAAAGAAGTTCCTCCCGACGGGTTCCCGACTTGGTGATGTGGATGGCCGGGAAGACACGCTGCTCCATGATGGAACGATCCAGGTAGATTTCCATATTTCCCGTCCCCTTATATTCCTCGAAGATCAAGTCATCCATGCGGCTATGCGTTTCCACCAGAGCGGTGGCGAGAATGGTGAGGCTACCCCCCTCCTCAACATTGCGAGCCGAGCCGAAGAATTTCTTGGGACGAGCCAAGGCAGCCGAGTCCACGCCGCCGCTCATGGTGCGGCCTTTGCCCTGGATGTTGTTATTATAGCCGCGCGAAAGACGTGTGATGCTATCCACAAGGATCACTACATCCTTTTTCAGTTCCACAAGTCGCTTGGAGCGTTCCGAGACCATCTCTGAAACCTGTACATGGCGTGCAGTGGGTTCATCGAAGGTGGAGCTGAAAATATCGCAGTCCAGAGCCCTTCGTAGGTCGGTGACTTCCTCAGGTCGCTCATCCACCAGGAGGAGCATGAGATGGACATCGGGATGATTGGCCCGGATCGCGAGGGCCAGGCTCTTAAGCATCATGGTCTTTCCTACACGCGGGGGAGCCACGATCAATCCACGCTGTCCCATGCCCAGTGGGGCGATCAGATCAACGGCCCGAGCCGTAGGATTGTTTTTGCCCGACTGCTCCAGATAGATCCTCCTGTTGGGGAACATGGCCGTGAGTTTGTCAAACTCCGTTGGGCTTTTCCAAGACTCCGCCGGTATCCCTTCTATTTCCGTGAGTGTGTGGAGCGCAAGCTTCCGTTCGGATTGTAACGCGACCGTTCCCTTGATTCTCAGACCGGGGCGCAACTCGTACTGGCGAAGCAGGGGAATGGGAAGGTTGAGATCGCAGGGAGTAGGCTGGAAATTAAATTGAGGCCAGCGGATCATGGGTGCGTCGGGAGCGAACTCCAGGATCCCCTCTGCAGTGAGAGTGCCACCCCTCTTCAGCTGATCCCTCGCCAGATCGAGTGCTAGATGATGTCTTGAGGAATCCCGGTGCAGGGGAAGGTTTCTGGATGCAATCAACTTCAAGAGGTTCTCATGACTTGAGGTGTGAAGTATCTTCATGTCGAGAGGAGGGGGAATCTCAACAGGCAAATCATTCGAGGGGTTAGGAGGCACCCCATCAGTCAAGGGGAGTTCCGCATCGGCTTCATGAGAGATGGGACCGGAGTTCATAGGTTTTTCAAAAGCGGTATGAGATGATGGATCTGGAGTTCCAGAGCGGAAGTCGAGGAGTCATTCCAAAGAAGGTGATCCGAAAGGAGGACTTTTTGCTCCTGAGCAGTTTGGTTTTTTAACCAAGCCGAAGTTTCGGTGTGAGAGAGTCGGCGATTCAGCTTCAGTCTTTCTTTCCTAACTGAGTCTGAGCAGGCAACCAGAATGACCCTATCGAAGAAGTTTTCCAAACCTTTCTCATAAAGAAGAGGGATTTCTGCGATGAAAAAATCACCTTTGGTTCCCTTGGATGCGAGAGCAAGCGGTTTCCAGACTTTCTCTAATCGCGGATGGAGAATTCCCTCAAGCAAGGTTTTCGCCGATTGATCCGAGGTGATGAGTTCAAAAAGGTGTTTCCTGTCCGGACATCCCATGCTGTCAAAACAAGCCTCACCAAATGCCTTTCTGATAAGTTCACGGACCTCTTCATCATGGTCCAGAAGTTTGCGATTTTCGAGATCAGCGTTGTAGATGTCCGATGGTAGAAGCTGAGCTATTAATTTTAGGGCAAGGGATTTGCCACTCCCTATACTGCCCGTGATCGCTATTGATGGCATCTGATGGCATCTTATGGTTTCAGCAGATCAAGAGTACCTTCCTTCTCTTGATCCGCACTGTGATTATTTCCCCCTGACAGCGGACGAGGTCATGGATGGCTGGGGCATCTCTTGAGGTAGCCCCAGCGGCGTCACGATCTCTGATTCCTCAGTGTCGCCGCGACGCGGCTGGCCTTCGGCATCGAGGATTCGCGGCGTGACAAAGATGACCAAGTTCTTTTTGATTTTCTGGTCTGCATCGGAGCGAAAGAGGCGGCCAGCCATCGGAATGTCTCCCAGGATCGGCACCTTGTCCTGGATTTTTTGCACATCTTCACGGATGAGACCGCCGAGTGCCACGGTCTGGCCATCCCAGACCGTTACGAAGGTATTGACTTCGCGCACGCTAAAGACCGGTTGGTTGATAGTATTCGTAGTGAGTGTTTGCGAGATTGGGATGAGGGCAGGAACTTGTAAAAAAGTTCCTAATTGATATCCCACGCCATTAATGGGGGATCCATAATTGATGAAGCCATCAAAGTCCGTGACCTTGGGGTTTAACTCCAGATCGATCGTGTACCCATCAGGCCCAATCGTCGGTTTGGCCTCCAAGACTACGCCGAGATCCTGTTTGGTAAAATCCCTGGGAAAGGAGGGAGTGACTGTTGGCGGAGGGATTGTTAATGGATTTTGTGTAGTAGTTCCGCCCTGTCCCCCCCCGCCGGCTTGACTAAAAGTTGGAGGGTCGTACTGGCGCGGATAGATGAACTCATTGACGATTTTGACCGTGGCTTTGACGCCGCTCTTGGTCGTGACCTTTGGGGCGGCCATCAAATCCACCCCTTTTTTCTGATTCAGGGCATGAATGACCATCTGGAATTGGGGATCCGTGAAGACCCCAGCCACGCTGAAGACTCCGGGGGCAGGCGCTATGGAACCGCCTGCCTGGCCAGCTAGAAGTGCGCCGATGGAATTCTGGCTGATGGCCCGATCACCACTCCGGAGACTGCCCACGGTATTCATGCCTGCCGAATTGAAGGGATAGTTCGCACTATTCAGAGAGTTGGATCCACCACCGCCGCTTCCATAGACCCCGCTACCTCCGATGCTAAATGGTCCCAGCAACCAGTCGAATCCAAGCTCCTGAATGTTGTTCTGATTGATTTCTATGAATTTTGTCTGGATATCAACCTGAGAAGGAGCAACTCCCATGGCCGCATCCACAAGGGCATCAATCTGATCGATATTGTCGCGTGTATTACGCACCACAAGCTTGCTACCAGAGGGCAGGTAGTTGGCACTCGAGCCAGTAGGAAACTCGACCCCTTGAGAGAGGAGATAGTCTTGAGCATTGTAACGAGCGGCAACACGGGGCATGTTTGCGGCGCTGGGAGCTGTTCCGGCCTGAGGAAGCGCGCTTCCCGAGTCAAGCGGCTTGGGTGGGATGAAGGTTGGGGGAACCTGATATTCCTTGGTGATCAGTATATCCGTTGGTTCGGAGAGAGGGACGATCGAGATAGCATAGGGATCGACCTTAAGCTTCAGGTTGCAAAGCTTGCTGATGTAATCGAGGGCTACATAGAGAGGCACATGGGAGAGAGCCAGTGTGATATGAGGCTCTGTTGATCCCGCATTTGGCTGCGCGGGTACAGCGCTAGCGGCGGCATTGGTGGAGATCTCAGCCTGAGTTGGTAATGAGGATGGTTGTGAGCCGAGCTTCAGGAAAATATTCACACCCTTGTGGTTTGGATCCTGTTCGACGCTTTTCTGCTTGAGGTATTCGACCGCCTCACTGATCGGTGAGTCGCTCAGGTCGATCTTAGGTATGATAATGGAATTCAGCTTTGCTGTGATCTGATCCGTTCCTCGGATGTCCTGTTGACGACCCACTGATTCGGTCGTGCGCCCCTGCTTCGACTTACGGGGTGGGCGCTCCCAGGATTTCTCAACCTGCCAGAGCATTCTGCTTCGCGTCTCATTATAGGACTCGTCAGCGTACTTGATCGTGGAGTTGTGGATTTCCTCCATTCCTTTTCGTGCCGCGTTGTTATAAGGGTCGATTTGAAGGATCGCCTCGTATTGTTTGAGGGCCAGTTCATCGCGACCTGTTTTTGTAAGGTCTGAAGCTTGCCTGAGAAGCTTGATCACCTCTTCGCGTTTGGCGGCGAAGGCCGGCGTGACTGTCTTGTTGAAGATGCCTGGCTGTTCCAGATCGGAGAGAAATTTTACTGCGGCTTTAGAGCCTGGATTCATGGAAGGGTCCAAGATGGATTTGGCAACGCTTTCAGCCGAGAGAGGAAGACCGTTGGCGTTCATGACGCCGGATTTTTTAGCGATGCTATCGGTAAAGACTCCGTTGTCTGCGAGCTCACGAGAAAAGGCCAAGGCGATGGTCGTGTAGTCTGAGAGAAGGGCGTTCCTCGTGGGATTGGCAGAAGTGCCTGAAGGCACCATTGTCATGGCTTGTGCGGCTTGTGCATAGGCACCTTGCAGGTCGTGCTGTGAGTATTTCTGCATGGCAGACTGCATCAGTGAGCGTGCCTGAATCAGGTCTTCCTGACTACGTACGATGGCTCGTTCTGAATCTGCAGCGACGGATGCAGTCTGTGCCGTCAGTTTCCAGGAAGCGAGATTGGCCGTGACAATGGTCGCAACTAACAGGATAGCGTGGAAACTGAAGGAGTTTCGTAAAGAAAATCTGTAGCTGTGCATAAGGAGGGTGAGCAGCTTGTTCAGCGGCTAGATTTGGAGGCGGTCGAGGGATCTCCCGGGATTGCCTCGGAGGCGACGGCCTTGGCATCAGGAGTAGAGATTTCTGTTCCATTTTCCATGGTCTTAATCAGGGGTTGGCCTGCCGGATCTAGGAGACCTGCTGAGACGAAGATGAGAAGATTCCTCTTGATCCTCTGGTTGCTCGAGCTGCGGAAGAGGGATCCCACAAGAGGCAGATCACCCACAATAGGTGTCTTATCTTGAACCTTCTGGACATCTTCCCGCATGAGTCCACCCAAGACAACGGTCTGGCCATCATAGACCGTCACCTGAGTATCGACCTGACGCACGCTAAAGACGGGTTGATTGATGGAGTTTGCTGAAAGTAGAACCTTTTGGGTTCCTATAGAATTTGGTGTGCCACCTGGTAAGAGGCTGGGTATGTACACTGTTGCAATGCTGCTGATGGGTGAGCCGTAATTGACAAACCCCTGAAACTCCGTGATCTGAGGAGAAAGGCTGAGCTCAATGGTATAGCCATCAGGTCCAACCGTCGGTTCTACTTCAAGTTGCACACCGCAATTTCGAGTCTCGAATGAGGTCGGTGTGGCTGGATTTGCAGGTTGTATTTGTCCTGGTGTCGTGGCCGCAACAACAGTTGGAGGAGAGTAGTCTTTCGGGTAGGGGAATTTCTGAGTGATATTGATTGTGGCCTTGCGCCCACTGGTGACGGTGACCTTGGGGGCGGAGACAAGATCAACTCCCTTCTGCTGGTTGATGGCGCGTAGTACGACTTGGAACTGGGGATTCGTGAAGATTCCTGCCAACGCTAGGACACCCGCCGCTGGTCCTGCGGGCGAGCCGAAGAGGAGGGCATCCAATGCATTCGCGGTAACAGCGGCCGAACCTGTTCGGTTTCCTGAGGTGACATTGCCTGAGGTGACATTGCCTGCGGGATCTACATTCATCGCTCCGGCAGGTTGGCCATTAGCAGGGTTAACAAAGGGGTAATTGCCTGCGTTGGCCTGTCCCTGTCGATTGCCAACTGTGCCGCCTCCGGTATTAACTCCACTCCCACCCGGAAGCTGGAAGGCTCCCATCAGCCAATCAAAGCCAAGTTCCTGAAGATTATTCTGCGAAACTTCCAGAAAGCGGGCCTCGATCTCCACCTGACTGGGGGGAGTGGCTAGCGAGACCTCTACCAGGGAGTCAATCAGATCGAGGTTTGACTGGGTGTTCTTAACAAGTAACTTACTGCTTGAAGCGAGGTATGTCGCGCTGGCTCCCGCGGGGAAGGTGACGCCCTGGGATTCCAGAAACTCCTTCGCGCCTGCTTTGCCTACTGTACCTGATGCCCCTGGAACTCCTGCCGTCGGAAGTGCACCGGTTGGGGTGGAACTGGAGGCACTGGAAATGAACCCTGGAGGCACCTTGTATTCTTTCGAGATAAGGGTTTCCGTTGGTTCGGAGAGGGGAACGATGGCTACGGCATACGGTTCGATCTTGACCTTAAGATTTGCAGCCGAGGCAATGTATTTTAGGGCCTCTCCAAGAGGGAGGTCGTTGAGGGAAAGATTGAGTTTGGTTCCGCCATCGACTGCTTCCTTGGCCGGATCGAGTTTGAGAACGATATTCACTCCCTTCTTGGCTGGATCTGTTTCGGTTGTGTCCAAGACGCGGGATTTTTTCTGAAGCTTTTCCACAGCCTCACGCACGGTCTCGTCGGAAAGGGCGAGTTGAGGAAGCCTGATCTCTTGGAGTTTTCGGCTGATGGCGCTGGTGCCCTGCATGTCGATAGGGCTCTGCTCGACGATTGTGGTGGCGCCTGTATTGATTTTTGGCACGGGCAGCTCCCAAGCCCTTGCCACGTCGGCGATCATCTGACTCCTCCGCTCGGAGGTGGCTGTTTCCGCGTAACTGGAGCGCTGTTTGTTGATTTTCTCCATCCCGAGACGGGCGGATTTGTTTTCAGGATCAAGATTGAGAACCATTTGATATTTGTTGAATGCTGCATCGAAGCGACCCGATGCGTAGAGCCCCTCGGCTTCGTTCATCAACTGTTCAACCTGAGTTACCTTGGAGACGAATCCGGGAGTGATGGTCCTGTTAAAATGGTTCGGATCACGAAGTGCTTTCTGGAGATTTAGCAAGGGTGCATAGGACGATGCATAAGGCTTATCAGTGGCTGTTTTCACCACCAACTCAGCATCATCGTAGTAGCCTTCGCTCACCCGCTGCGTGGCCAATGCACAAGCAGACTTGGAAAAGGTTTCAAGAGCCAGAGAACGCAAACCTGCAGAAGACTCACCACCGGAGGGTAATGCATCGACGGCGCTCTTGGAAAAAGCAAAAGCGGATTCGTAATCCTTGTCCGCCATGGCGGTGACGGCTTTTTGAGTCTGGGTCTGCGCCCAGTTACTTCTTTCTTGAAGAATACGGATTTCACGCTCGGATTGGCCGATTACCCCGCTCTGCTGCGCGTAAACAAATGAGGATGAGATAGCCGCTCCAACGATGAACCTGATAGCCAATACGGAAAGAACAAGTATTCGCAGGCGTATCTTCGAGATTTTCAGGGGTTGAGTCATTGTGATGCTAAGGGGAATGAAAGAATAAGAGTTGTTTACAGAGAGGGGCTCGAACTCGGTGAGGGAGAAGAGGATGACTTGATAGTGTAATTTTTCCCATCCTTGTTGAGCAGAATCCCCTCTTTTGAAAAATCAACGAGCTTATAAGTTTCGACATGTTTTTTGTCCAAGCTGCACAGATTGAAGGTCTTGCCCCGTTCCACCGTGACATCCTCAACAGGGGCGCCAGAGAGTTGGTAATGGAAGGTAACGCTTTCAACAAGTTCAATGGGTAACTTTCTGTATTCTCTAGAAGAACTCTTCTTCATAAGGGTGTGGCGCTCTCCGGTGAGGGTGTTTTCCAGGATTAGTTCGCCGACATCATACTCGGTATCATTGATCGTTTTTTTCTTATCGGTGTAGTCCACCATTTTCAAGAAGGGGGCTCCGGGTACGGTTTCCCCTTTGAGTACGACCCTTACTGATGTGTCGGGGCGGTTTCCTTTTGATGGATTGGGAAGAGGTTGAGATGGTCTCAACTGATACTCAACAGTCAGATTCTTTGTGTCGGTGATCCCGTTCGTTTCAATACCCAAAAATTCCAGGATATAGCTACTCTTGCGGATATCATTTTCACCATAATTGAGTTTCGTGTATAGCGGGGGGAACTGTTCCGCGTCGTTCGGATCGGTTCCTGCCAGGAATTCCTCACGCACGGTAAAACCCTTATGCTTGGGATCACGATCCAGAATATTAACGTCCGTGTAGTCGAGTTGGTGATCGATCAGCCACTGGTTTGGAACAGGGGGATAGAGTGGCTCGTTACCCACCATCGGATCAATGAGTTTACCCTCCTTGAGGAGATAGGGCCGCGAGACCAGCGGGGATGAACCATTGTCACTTGGCTTCCAAAGCGCAGGATTTTTCAAATGCTCGACAGCAATAACGGCATTCGAAGAGGCTGTTGGTGCTAAGCTTTTTTCTTGTTTTGAGATGGAATCGGCTTCTTTCAGGGAGTCTTGAAATCCGAGCGACTGGGTGATCAGAAACACGGCCGTGCCAATGGCAATCAGCGAAGCGATTCCCAAGAGCACTAAATGGTAGTGGCGAATGATCAGATTCTTCATAAGCCCTTTACCTTGTCAGAGGGTTTGAGTTGCAAATTTGTTGCGGCAGAGGATTCCTGATCAGGGAACTCCAGTCCGCGGAGTTTCAGCGAGATATCGAGAAGTTCGCGGCCCACAATAATCGGGAGTCTCTGAACCGGGGTGCTTCCGTCTTGTGCGGGAGCTACAGTGGGAGGCGGCGTATCGCGTCTGGGGGGCTCGCTTGAGGTGTTATGAACAAGCAGCTGATCAATGATCAGGAAATAAGGAGCCGTTGAAATCGTATTCACAATTTCCCGAAACGAACCCTGGTTGCATCGAAAGCTCAACTTCATGCTGCAGGCGTTCTCATAGGGGGTGGAAACTTTCACCGGAAGTGCTGGGGGTGTTTTTTTCGGTAACGTTTCTGCGGTGGATCTAGAGAATTCAGAAAGAATAAGATCCTTGTGGGTGGCAAGCAATTCGCCTAGCCAGCTCAAGACGGTGAGTTGTTTTGAAAGAAGTCGGACATCATCTTGGGAGGGAAGACGATTTTCGTATTCATCAAGGCCGAGATAGAATCCCGGTGGTAGTGTGGCACCAGTGCTTGCGGCAAGTGATTTGATCCTAGTCACCTCGTTACGCAGTGCATCCTGAAAGCGTTGAGGTCGATCCTGGAGTTTTGCTTTGCCGATGTCGGCAAAGGTAGGCACCTGATACTTCTTAAGATCCTTGATGAGGGCGTCCAGGCTGGACTGCTCGGTGGTTATGGTGGCCTCAAGCTTGGAGAGGTTATCCTGACTTGGAAACGGTTTAGTCTGTGAGAGCTTTACCAGTTGGGACGCCTTGGAGGTATAATCCGCAGAAGCAGTTCCATAATCATCCCATGCCTGATAGGCCAGAAATCCAAGGATGAGTGTTCCAAGGATCAGGGACGCTAAAAGGGATGCTGCCAGCTTGTTACCCGCAAACCATTTGGTGATCTTGTTCATCAGTTCAGGGAAGGGGAGTAATGGGATCGCGAAGAGGAATCCTGAGTGAAAAAGGATAGGCCCAGTATTCCCCATTGGGACTGCCTCGCTGAGTGATGATCTTGGATTTTTCCTTTTCCTCGACGGCAAAGACATCCGAGGACTGAAGGGAAGTGACAAAATCATCGATCACTGAGGCCTGGTTGGGATTGTCAAGGTACAGACCTTTGACTAGGAGAGCCTTGACGGAGCCATCATTATTCTTGGGAGAAACGCCCCTCGCAGAAATATCCCCAGCAGGTTGGATTTCGGTGATCCAGAGATAGCGTTCCGGCACCTTCGCGCTCAGTTCGGCAAGGATCCTCAGGTAGGCTTCCCGAAGGTTAACCACAGAAAGAAGGATGTCAGTCGTCTGCTGGATAGAGAGTTCGTTGTCTACCTTGGTCTTAATCCGGTTTGATATACTGGTTTCTTTGGCGATCTGTGCATCGATCGTTGCCGTCGTGGCACGGGTCAAGGAGGTTGCTTGCAAAGCAAAGCCATAAAAAGCCCCGAGACTTGCAAGGAAAAAGAGGACGGCAGCAGCCAGGTAAGGGAAGCGTTTGGCGAAAGATCTTTTTTTGGATACAGATGGGGGAAGGAGGTTGATCTTGGTTCGTGGGGAGGAGGTCAACACCAGGGCCCCTCCCACCAGTTCCCCCAGATTATTGGGATTCGACTCAAGGAAGGAGTGTGCGGATTCGGCGACTCCGATGTCTTCCATCGGATTAAAGAAAGAGGTCTTTTTCTGCAGTTTTTCGTTGAAGAATTCAGCCAGATAGGGAAGAGATGCCATTCCTCCTGTTAGCAAAATTAACGTGGGCTCGTTTCCCCCGAGATTTGATCTGTAGTAGCTTAGGGAGCGGCTGATGTCGGCCTGAGTCTTGAGTAGAGTCTGTCTAGCTATACGGGCGATATTGGCCTCGACGGGGTCGGTTGCTTGTTCGAAGCCGGCACCAAGTGCAACGCTCCCGCGTGCAATCTTCAGCTTTTCTGCCTCATCAAGCTCTGCATGGATATCCTTGGCAATCGCGGAAGTGACAGCTAATCCTCCGGAAGGAATGCTTCGTGAGAAGAAGGATCCTTCTGCAGAGATGATCATGTTGGAAGTCCGAGTCCCCATATCCAGCAGGAGGGTCGTTTCCGAGGCAGATGCTGGTGATGCATGGAGGAATGCATCATAGAGCGCAAGGGGAGCTACCAGCACTGCAGTAATGTTAAGGCCGGTGGAGGCTACCGAATCGCAGATCGATTCCAGCGAGTCCTTTTTGATGGCTACAAAAACAACATTCACGGCACCGGACGGGGTATTTCCCATCACGACATAATCCCAGACGACTTCTTCCAGCGGGAAAGGTATGTTCTGTTGGGCTTCAAAACCGACAACAGCGGCCACTTGGCTCGAAGAGCCTCCAGGGACTTCCAGGGGAACAACCCTTGTGAAGACCGTATGGGCAGGCAGTACGCAGACGACATCCGAACGGGTGATCTTCCATGCTTTCAGAATGTCCTTAAGGGCGAGGCGGATCTGATCCGGTCGCGATGTATCGAGCGCCGGATCGAGCATGAGTTCTCTCCGGGCGCCGCGCAGAAGCTTTAATCCGCCGCTCTCAGTCGATGAGAACTCGGCAATCCTAAGGGACTGCATTCCGAGATCGAGGACCAAGGTTTTTTTGGGCGATGCCATGGGGAGGAAGCTAGAGGGGCGTGGTTTTCTGGAAAAACCTTACTGCTTCTTCACCGCCTCATAATAGTCGGAGTTGAGGGATGCAAAGGGAGTCTCGTTTTTGCTGAGCAAGTAGCCGCTGGTCTTTTGATATTGTGGCCACCACACACCGGCTGACTTGAGGCTTTTTTGGGCGACCAACTGTCCCTGCCGGGAGATGGTGACGCCGATATCGACTATTGCGGAAGAGGCGCTGGAGGGGGGCTTCCCGTCGAAGAGGCGTTCCAATGTTCTGGGGCTAACATACATGACTGACTTAAGGTCGTTTTGCATGGCCGGCACGGAGGTATGGGTGACCTGCCCCGTGAGGAGTGTTCCCTGTGGGGAAGCAGAGCTCTTGTTCGACAGTAGGACGTAGTAGTCCAGAACGATATCGTCCGCATACTTGTCAGCGGGGTTCATTGGCCCCGTGGGCTGCCAGCCGAAAGTAACCTCGATTTCCATCCAGTTTTTCGGACGGGAGGGCTTCTGGGTGGCTCCGGAATAGGAGATCGCAGGAGTGGTGACAATGGCCGGTTCGATCTTTGAAATCACGAAGCCGGTCGCATTTTGCGAGTGTAACGAAAAGCTGCCAAAGAAGAGGAATGCGCAGGAGACAACGAGTCTTTTCAACATCTGGAGAAGGGTGGGGGTATGCATAAAAACGAGTCATTTATACCATCGGGTTCCCTCCC
The DNA here is from genome assembly GCA_021413925.1 of Verrucomicrobiota bacterium. NCBI lineage: Bacteria > Pseudomonadati > Verrucomicrobiota > Verrucomicrobiota bacterium. The sequence goes on along the minus strand of JAIOPL010000006.1, from coordinate 47,075 downwards.
CAAAATCCAGAAAGAACGTTCGCGGTTTATCTTTTGGCTAGGGATGTGATCAAGCCGTTCCTTAGCGGGCTCCTTTACGGAACAGTACGGCGGGAATGGTGCGCAGGATGATCCAGAGATCCAGGAGTAGTGTTTCCCTGTCGATGTACTCGATGTCGAGTTGGACCCAGTCGTCGAAGCTTTTGATCGAGTTTCTTCCCTGGATCTGCCAGAGGCAGGTGAGGCCAGGCTTCACGCTCAGGCGTCTGCGATGGGTGCTTTTTTCGATGAGTTCGGTTTCGTAGTCTGGGAGTGGTCTGGGGCCGACGATGCTCATCTCTCCACGCAGCACATTCAACAATTGGGGAATCTCATCAAGGCTGGTGCGTCTCAGGAGCTCTCCGAAGCGCGTAACCCGCGGATCCTTATTGATTTTGAATACCGGACCCTCCATCTCGTTGTGCTCCGAGAGTTTGGCATGCAGTTCCGGGGCGTTCGCGACCATGGAACGGAATTTGTAAATCGTGAAGCGTTTCCCTCTCTTGCCACTTCGCACCTGGGAAAAGATCACAGGACCAGGAGAGGTGGCCTTGATGAGGATGGCTATCAGGAGACAAAGCGGAGCAAAAACGATCATCCCTACCGTGGCACCGCAGATATCCAGAATACGCTTGATAAACCGCTGCCAGAAATCGCCCGGGGCTTTCCGGAAAACAAGCACCCGGTTTTTTCCGGCCAGTTCAAAGGAAGGCATACCGACAATCCCGTGAATGCTTTCCGATACGATCCAGATAACCAGACCCTCGCTCTCGCAGATCATCGGCAGATCATGGTTTGCAGGAGATTGGGGCGAGACGAAGATGACCCTGCCCACGGCGTTCTGCCGTATGCTTTTCAAGATTGTTTTGGCATCGTTACTGGCCGGATCCAGCCTTCCGATGATCTGAAGCTCCAGTCGTTCCGAAGCGGAGAGTCTGGCGAGAAAGGCATCTCCGTCCGCATCGCTCCCTACCAGGATGCTTCGCTCCCCGAAAATGCCCTGATTGTAATGATGGATCAGGTATTTTCTCATGATTCCTACCCTCAGGATCAGGAAAGCAGGAGCCAGGATAATAAAGAGAATCAGGACGGATCGGCTCGGGATTTCCAAACGTCCGAAAATCGACGCGGTGCCAATCACTAGGATGAGCCAGAAACCGGCCTTGGCGATTTTGCCAGAGAGAATCTCGAGGCGCTGCGAAAGAGGATGCTCGTAGTAACCCTGCAGATCCAGAATCAGCGGCGTGAGGGGGATGATCAGCGCGAGCATCCAATACGTATGGGAAAATGACGGTATTTCGCCCAACCGGTCGAGGCAGATGATCCCTGTCGATCTGAGTAGGTAACACACCCAGAGACAGACGCCGACCATCAGTCCGTCGAGAATCATGGGTAGATCCTTGGAGATTTCCTGCTTGCGGTTCATAGTGTGTAAGGAAACAACAGATGACCTTACTAGAGTGAGTATCACGCGCCGTCAAATCCAGAGCCTTCAGCCCCTCCTTCGGGAGGGCGCTTCCCTTGTCGTGGGAACGCTTCACGACAAGGCCGGACTAAAGTTTTTAAAAAGGACGATAGCCCGGGATTCCTTGCTGCGAGGTATCGATTTACTCGAGGTCAGGCTTGATGCGCTGCCCCTGACCTCACTGCCTATGCACTGGCCCCGTCCGGTGATTGCCACGGCGCGCCATCCCAGCGAGGGAGGGGCTGGGAATCTTTCCCAATCAAGCCGTCAGGCCTTGCTGGAGTCTGCACTTCCATGGGCTTCAGCTCTGGATATCGAGCTCCGCTCAGCCAGCGCACTCGCCCCCGTGATAGTCCGTGCTCATCAGCAGGGAAGAACTCTTATCCTGTCCCATCATGATTTTAAGGCCACTCCGACGCTTCTCATGTTAAAAAAACTGGCTTCTCAAGCCGCTGCTCATGGAGCAGATCTTTTCAAGGTCGCGACACTGCTGCGGAACCGCCATGATTTGCAGCGTCTGATCGATCTCCAGTTGAGTCGGACCGAGATACCAGTCATCGCGATGGGGATGGGGGATGCCGGGCGTTTTTCCAGGATCGTACTTGCGGGATTCGGAACTCCGCTTTGTTACGGTTGGCTTGGAAGTCCGCAGGTTCCAGGCCAGTGGCCCGCCCAGAAGCTCCGCGGAATCATGGACGAGGTTCTGCCGGCGTGAGCCCCATCGCATTGGTCCTCCCTCTGGCGGCAGGCTTTGGCTACGCCTGCGGAGCCGTCGCGATCAAGCGCGCTCTTGGCGCCGGTGCATCCGCCTCTTGGGTTAATTTTCTTTGCAACACATTCATGGCCGTTTTGTTCCAAGGTCTCTGGTTATTGCCGGGTCATCCCCTGGCACTCGGGATGATTTTGCCGCCGGTTGTGTGCGGGGTGTTGTTTTTTTTGGGACAGATCTTCACCTTCAGGGCTATCGACACTGGCGATGTCTCCGTCGCCACGCCGCTCTTGGGATCTAAAGTTCTGCTGGTGGCGCTCTTCTCCTTTTTCCTGATTGGAAAAAATCTTCCGCATGCAATCTGGCTCGCCTCATTAATGGCCAGCCTTGGCATTGCCATGATCTCCTATTCTCCTGCCGGAAATCACGCGAGGCTGCTTGAGGCCGTTGCTTGGTCCCTAGCTGCTGCTGCCGTTTTTGCACTTACCGACGTCTTGGTACAACGATGGGTTCCTTTGGTAGGATACAGCAGGTTTGCCCCGCTCATGTTCGGCTCCGTCGGTCTGTTTTCCTTGGTGTATGTCCCCAGACTGATGAGTTCGAGGGCCAGTTTTAGTGGAGGCGGCACCCTCAGTTTCCTTGTTGCGGGGAGCTCGTTTTTCACGTCTCTTCCCTGGCTTCTTTTCGGCGCCCTGCTGCTGGCGGTTCAGGCTCTCGCCATGTACTCGGCAATCGGCCTTTTCGGAAGCGCCACGATGACGAATATCCTGTATGGATCAAGATGTCTTTGGAGTGTCCTGCTGGTCTGGGTTCTGGGAGCGATGGCCGGTGATTCTTTGACGAGTCAAGGCAGGGTAGGTGTGATGACCCGGCGTCTGATCGGGGCGTTGCTTCTCTTAGGTGCGATGACGCTCGTGTTGGAATAGCCCTTTTGATAGGCAAGTACAGAGATGAGCAAACTCTTTCCCGATCCCTTGGCCAAGGCTCAGCTTTCCGATTCCGAAATAGACTCTTCTCTTGATCTCCTGATGCGTGAGGAAATCGGAGAAGAACCTAAGGGCGCCTTCTTGACGGCGCTTCACCGCCGTGGGGAAACAGCTGCGGAGCTGGCGGGATTTGCCCGCGCTATTCTGGATCGCGGCACGAAGGTGGCCCTTGAGCGTGATCCCGGCTCTCCTTTGCTTGAACTCTGCGGCACGGGAGGTGACCGTGCGGGATTTATCAATATTTCCACCGCCGCGATGTTTGTCGCGGCCGGAGCGGGTGCCCGTGTTGTGAAACATGGAAACAGGGGGGTCAGTTCGCGCTGTGGGAGTGCCGATGTCTTGGAGGCTCTCGGAATAACACTCCACATCAACCCGTCTTCGGTTGCCTCAGTGCTCGAGAGTGCCGGATGCGTTTTTCTTCTGGCCTCTGATTTTCATCCCATGATCGGCACATTGTCTCCGCTCAGGAGATCCCTGGCAGCGAAGGGGCAGATGACCATTTTTAATCTTTTAGGGCCACTTCTAAACCCTGCGCTTCCCGAGGCTCAACTCACCGGCATTTTCAATCCAGCCCAGTTGCTGTTCTATGCCGAGGCGCTTAGTATGCTGGGACGGCATGCCGCGTGGGCCGTCCATGGTGAGGGTCTGCAGAGTGACGGCGGGGTCGACGAACTCTCCATCACGGGACCTTCTAGGGTGGTGGCATTCCACAAGCAGAATGATGAGGGGCCAACCCTTCGGGAATTCGTTATCAATCCACAGGAGCTTGGATTTTCCACGATCGAATCCCCGGAATTGCTACTTGGTGGAGATGCTCGATCGAATGCCCTGCGTATTCAATCCATTCTGTCCGGTCAGGAAATTGGTCCTGCCCGTGACATGATCGTGCTGAATGCAGGCGCAGCCCTGCATCTTGCCGGCATCGGGAGATCGCTTCCGGAATCCCTGTTGCTTGCTGTTGAGAGTATCGCATCGGGAGAGGCTTCCCGTGTGCTCGATCGGCTCAGGAATTCCTCAAAATCCCACGCTGCCTGCTAGAGCATCTTGCGTTTAATCTGTCGTTCTTTGGGCGATCATCTTGACCGTCGAAAAATAAAAGGACTCGCGCAGAGGCGCAAAGGCGCAGAGGAAATGAGAAAGGATTGGGTCTGGAGAAGATAGTCACCGTTACTACCCTCAAATCGGAAAATCACTTGATCGATTAGCAATGGGTTCTGACGACTCCTTGCAAGGGAGACGTTTCAAAAGAAGCGTTGCCATTAGTCACAAAAACTCTGCGCCTTTGCGCCTCTGCGCGAGATTTCTTTCCTTGTACATGCGTCAAATAAAACCGAAACCGCTCTAAATCAGCTCAGATTTCCAGAAATCCCGGGAGTTCCTCGGGACCGAAATCGGAGAGGATTCTTCCCTCTGCTGTCACAAGAACCGGAGCTTTCGACTGCCCCGAAATCTTCTTCATCTCCGCAAAAGCGGTTGCATCAGAAAGCACGTCGATTGCCTCATAGTCCACGCCCCGTTGGTCAAGCCAGGTTTCTGCCATCACGCACCAAGGGCATCCTCCTTTGATATAGAGTTTCATAGAATTAATCATGATGGTTGATCTCTCTCCTTGCCAGCATCCAGATCATGGCTCAGAGTTCAATGCTCTCATGGCGCGTTCGTCTAGTCGGTTAGGACACAGCCCTCTCAAGGCTGGCGCACGGGTTCGAATCCCGTACGCGCTACCATTTTACGGAGACAGCCTGCTGGACGGTTTCAGATATTTGTCCTATTTATTGGTTTATCCATGGATGCCCCTCCGGAATCGATAGAGCTCTATTGCAGGGCTGCCCATGAGTACAAGGCATCCGATCTTATTCTTCACGTAGGGGAACCGCCGATCGTCAGGGTATCTGGAAGTATCACGCCGATGGAGGCGCCACCCCTGAGTCTGCACGACCTGATGGCCTTTCGTGCCTATTGCGGTGTTCCTTCGGAAGCAACGGATCATGACGCGAGTTTTATTTCGGGCGAGGGCATCCGTTTCCGCGTGAACTTTCACAGACAACTTGGGGCAGAGGCTGCTGTTCTTCGCATGATCACAGGAACGCCTCCTGACATCGATACCCTTGGAGTTCCCTCCGAAATTCTCAAGAAGATGGTCGCGCGGAGTTCCGGGATCATCATCGTCTCGGGCCCGACTGGATCGGGTAAATCTACGACTCTTGCCGCTCTTCTCGAATGGGTTAACAAAAACATGGAGCGTCATGTCGTGACCATCGAGGATCCCATAGAGTTTATTTTTCAGCGCGACCGATCACTCTTTACCCAGCGGTCGGTTGGACTCGATACCCCAAGCTTTGCTGAAGGCCTTCGTCGCTCCCTGAGGCAAGCACCCGATATCATTCTGGTCGGTGAGATCCGTGATGCCACCACCGCCGCAGTAGCCCTGCAGGCAGCGGAGACAGGACATCTGGTCCTTACGACACTCCACGCATCCGATGTGGGTGAGGTATTGGATCGCATCATGGCGTTCTTCCCAGAGAGAGAGAAAAAGGGTCATCTACAGGTCTTGGCCGGTCAGTTGCTAGGAATTCTCTGCCAGAAGCTGCTACCAACCACAGCGGGTGGAATGGTCTTGGCCACCGAATTCCTGACGAATCTTGGACTCTCCCGCCAATGTATCCGTGATGCTGATCTCCCCGCCCTAAGAGATTTCATCAGTCACTCCGATCCGTCGGAATCATACGATTTCCTGAGTTCTTTTCTGGATCTGGTGACGACCGGTAAGATTGCCGAGGATACGGCGCTCCTTGCTGTTCCTAATCCTGCTGAACTGAAGCGACGATTGAGGGGAATCACCAGTAGCTCCTCCTAGGTTTTCCTTAGCCATGCATGATCTTCCCGACATCGTCGATATTCTCCGTGAAGCCGTCCGGAACGGCGCATCCGATATTCATCTCTGCGCGGGATTGGCTCCCGCGATGAGGGTGCGTGGCGATATACGCCCATGCCATGGCCGTGTGATCTCGCAGCATGAGTGCCGTGAGATCATCCTCGGAGTCCTCACTGAGTCACAACGGTCACGGTTGGAACGCGATTTGGAACTCGATTTCGGCTTGCAAGTGGAGGGAACCGGACGCTTCCGCGGGAATGCCCACTTCAGTCGGGGGGCGTTAGAGGCGGTCTTCAGGTACATCCCTGCGGAGATTCCCTCTATCATGGAACTGGGCCACCGTCCCTCGATCATGCAACTCTGTAATCGCACGGATGGTCTAATTCTTGTCACCGGAATGACCGGCTCCGGAAAAACCACCACGCTTGCCTCTATGATCCGCTGGATAAGCGAGAATCGTGATGCCGTTATCGTGACGATCGAGGATCCCATCGAGTTTTACCTCCCAAACAACCGCTCCATTATCAAGCAGCGTGAACTGGGTGCCGACACGAGATCCTTTGACGAGGCGCTGCGCCACGTGCTGCGCCAGGATCCTGATGTCGTTATGGTCGGGGAGATGAGGGACGCTGAGACAGTCCGTGCCGCCCTGACTGCTGCCGAAACGGGCCATCTCGTGCTGGCGACACTTCATACCAACGATGCACCACAGGCACTGGACCGGATTGTCGATTATTTTCCCGGTGACGAGCAGGCACAAGTCCTCGGTCAGCTGGCGAACACCTTGGCAGGAGTTCTGGCTCAACGTCTCATTCCTTCCGAGGATGGTCTGCGGCGTATCATGCTCAGTGAGCTATTGATGAATAACAGCGCGGTGGGTGCCTGTATCCGCGAGCACCGTTTTGAACAGATCGTCGGACTAATGGAAATTGGCCGAAAGGATGGCATGCATACCTTTGACGACATGCTGGAGGAGCTTTATCTCTTCGGGTATATCAGTAAGGAGGAGGTCGTGGCAGGAGCGAGAGATCCCGCACGTATGGAGACCCTCAGGCGTAAACCTGCTCAGAAACCGTGATCGCATGGGCGGTAGGGCGAAGGATTAATTTTCTTCTCCTTTTCTGATCCGGTCCTTCTTTCCTTCACGCTTTTCCTCCAAGGAAGCGATCTCGCTGGCAAGTTGCTTTCGAAGTTCGGCGACTCGTGCATCATCCGCGAAGGCCTTGGAGATCTCTCCGTCGATGAAGATTCGCTGCTCGGCGATACGCGCCTCAAACTCCGAGTCAATTTCCGCCAGCATCCTTTTCTGATCAGCACTAAGCTCGAGGGATGGGGCAGTCTTTTCCAGGCGGCTCATGGCCAGTTCGTAAGCTGATTTCATAAAATTGACCCTATCATTCCTGTTTCGGAAGAAGAACGTAATTTGTGGATTGCACACCGGAAGCGTCACGGGAAGAGTTTCCTGATGATCCGCTTACTGAGCACTGACTTTGACGGCACCCTTGCCGATACGCTTTACCCCGAACACTGCAGCGCGTCCCTAGATCGTGAGCTTTCCGAGGCGGTGCGTGGAGGTGCTCTCTGGGCCGTGAACACCGGGCGCTCGCTGGAGAGTGCGCTGGATGGACTGAGGGGACTTGGTGCCTCCGTTTCTCCGGATTACATACTCACAAATGAACGTCACATCCATAAGCCTGACGGTAAGGGGGGCTGGCTTGACTATGGGGAGTGGAATGAAATCTGCAGAGTGCACCACGACCTACTTTTCAAGGAGAGTGGAACATTCTTTGAGCACATCTCGAAGCTGGTGGATTCCCATGAAGGCGTTAGTTTCCAACAACATTACAAGGGGATTCCCGAGGGGCTAGTCGCTGCCAGTGAAGAACAGCTCGATCAGATCATCAGTGAGCTAGGAGCATTGCCGGGTAGGCCGGAGGATTTTCACTACCAACGCAGTAACATTTACCTGCGGTTCTGCCATCGTCGTTATGACAAGGGTAGCGCCCTTGCCGAGTTAAGTCGACTGATCGATATGCCCACATCGGAAATCCTGGCAGTCGGGGACCATCAGAACGACCTGCCGATGCTCTTTGGTGAAGTCGCGGCGATGGTCGCCTGCCCCTCCAACTCTCATCCGAGCGTCAAAGATGCGGTTTCCAAAGCGGGCGGCCACGTTTCCGAACTCCCCGCAGGTGAGGGGACGGCCGATGCTATTCATCTTTACCGAACGGGGAAAAAGTCCCTCTCGGAAAAAAGAAACCGGGAAGCGGTCCTCAATGACCAACTTCCCGGTTAAGATACTAAGCTTAGGAAAAAATCAGGCTTTCTTCTCCTGAATCCTGTAATGAGCTTTGCCTACTTTCTTGATTTCAGGAAGTTTCGATCCGGTACTGCTGAACCAGACATGTACGTTGGCATTCTTAACGCCGATCTTTTTGGAAAGATCAGTGACTTTCATACCCGCGTCTCCGGCGGCCTTGAGCGCGGCCAGAATCTTCTTTTTGATGGCTCCGCGAGGTGCACGCTTGGCGGTTCCAGAGATTTTCTTGCCTGCGGCCTTGGGGCCTTTCTTGGCTGGGCGCCCACGGCGTTTGCCTATGGCGCGAACCGGCTTTCCCGAAATCAGCGAGGTAAGTTGTCCCTCGATGCTTTCGATTTGCTTGATGAGCGATTCCTTACGCTCCGTGAGTTTTATAAGGTTGCGCAAGGCAACTGAACTAATGTTTGTGATGTTCATAACAAAACTTGTTATTTGTTAAGTCTGTGATGATGGCAAGTATTAAAAAACCAAACATTCCGGGGTTCCTAATGGATGCTCCGTTTCCTGGGATGCTCCCTAAGGGGAAAGAGGTGAGCCTGTTCATTGCACATTTTGACGTCTTCGCGGAAATCCCCGTTAGTGAAGAGGAACAAAGGCGTGGCGAATCGATGTCATCAACTGAAGCAAGGCAGGGGATTCTTGCCGGACGACGTCTTGTCCGAAATATTGTCTCCCACTGGCTTTCCGTGGATCCTGTGAAATTGCAGATCCGCCTATCATCCGAGGGAAGACCTTATCTGGTTGGGGATTCTGTACCCTTCTTTAGCATTACTCACAGCGGCGATCTGGTTATGGTTGCTTTCTCCGGAGAGGAAATTGGAGCTGACCTGGAGATCGAGAGACAGCTTGATAGTGTTGCCCTTGCTTCCCGTTTTTTTTCAGATCAGGAAGCTCTCTTGATAAAGGATGAGAATAATGAGGAGACCTTTTTCAGGCTCTGGACATGCCGTGAAGCGGCAATCAAGGCTGATGGGCGTGGTATGGGAAAGCTTCTTGCTCAGACTAAGGTCAAGTCAGTTCCTAAGGACGAGAAAGGGAATTTTCTGAATGTTGAGATCGGAAGCGATAGCTGGTCAGTTGCCCACTGGATGACGGGGATATTGGATCAGCGGTACCATGTGGCGTTGGCCACCAAGATCAGGCCTTCTCTTATTCGCTGGTGTGATCTCCGCTAACTGCTACTTTCATCAGCTTCATGTCATTTCAGGATCTTGGACTCTTAGAAGCCGTTGTCCACGGCGCTCAGCGGATGGGGTATGTCGAACCTTCACCGATTCAGGAACAAGCGATTCCCATCGCAATAAGGGGGGGAGATCTTATTGCCTCCGCTCAGACAGGGACCGGGAAAACGGCGGCTTTCGGGCTACCCATTCTTAGCAAGCTCAAGAAGTCGAATGGCAAGACACGTTGCCTGATTCTGGAGCCGACACGTGAACTTGCCCTTCAGGTAGAGGAAGCGTTCAAGGAATTCTCCGCTTTTACCGATTTGGAGACGGTTGTCATCTTCGGAGGGGTTGGCTACGGAGCGCAGCGCGAGGCATTGGCCCGCGGGGTAGACGTGATTGTTGCAACTCCCGGTCGGCTGCTGGACTTCATGCAGCAGGGGGAGATCAATTTCGCCGACCTTGAGATTCTTGTTCTCGACGAGGTCGACCGGATGCTTGATATGGGGTTCCTTCCCGATGTCCGCAGGATCGTCGAGAAGTGTCCCAAGGAGCGCCAAACACTCTTTTTCTCTGCCACGATCCCCGAGGAAATCGAGCGCCTCTCCTCCTGGTGCCTCCGCAATCCCGAAAAGATTTCCATCGGTGCCCGCCGCTCAGCGGCCGAAACCGTTAAGCACGCCTTCTATCCGGTGGCTGCTGATCAGAAACTCGATTTACTGAAAGCGATGCTGGACCGTACGGAATACCACAGCGTCATCGTTTTCTGCCGCACGAAGGATGGCGCTGACCGCATCGCCCGTCAGCTTGAGAACGAAAAACATAAAGTCGCCGTGATGCATTCGAATCGTTCCCAGCAGGAGCGCGTTGATGCGCTCGAGGGATTCAAGACCGGACGCTACGAGGTGATGATTGCCACCGACATCGCCGCCCGTGGTATCGACATTGCCGGAGTCAGCCACGTCATTAATTATGACGTGCCCCAGCATCCCGAGGATTATGTCCACCGCATCGGACGAACCGGTCGGGCCCAGAGTGAAGGGGATGCCTTCACGATCATGACGGCCGAGGAGCTTCCCCATGTGAAGGCTATCGAGACCTTCATTGCGCAGAAAGTGCCCCGTGAAAAACTCGAAAACTTCCCTTATCTCTTCACCATGCTCTTTCAGGAGGATGAGGCCGCAAGAGTTCTCAAGAACATCCGTGGTGCTCGCACACTCAAGGGCTATAGCTACGGGGCGAAGCGTCGGCGCTAGACCGTTTTTTTACCTGACCGCAGGGGCTGATCTGCTCTCTCAAAAAGAGGCTTGCGATTGAAACTTCCGAAGTAATGGCTGATGCTCTTTGAGCGATTCCGATGGTAGGTGATCGATGAAGAGGATTCCGTGCAGATGGTCTACCTCATGCTGAGCAGCGCGTGAGAGAAGACCCTCGGCTTCGAAATCCAGGATCGACCCATCGAGATCCTGGCAGATCACGCGGACCCGGGTAGGTCTCTCAATCTCGTCATGGAGTCCGGGCATGCTCAGGCATCCTTCGACTTCCCAAGATCGCTCTTCACCGACCGGATGAATCTCGGGGTTGATCATCACGAGTGGCATCAGCGATTCGATCTCCAGTTCCCGCCCGTCGATCCAGGCGCGACTGGGACGATCTTCGAAGGCGGGCATCACATCGATCACGGCGAGTTGAAGAGCTCGTCCGACTTGTTGGGCGGCCAGACCGCAGCCATCCTCCTCGTACATCGTTAGGATCATTTCACTAGCAAGCGTCAAGATGGAGTCATCGATTTTCTCGATCTTCTTTCCCTTGCTGCGCAGCGCTGGGTGACCGTATTTCACCACCTCGAGTGGCTTTATCGGGTTTGATGTGACTTTATGCGGACGAGGCATGCCGATGGGTGAGGGGTGCTGGTTACTTGTTAAGAGGTTTTGCAATAGCAGGGATATTCTTGATTCCCGCTATTTGCAGGGCATCAAGAACTGTTACGACCGTGCCGAAGGGGGCCTCTTTGTCAGCTTGCATCGTGATTGAGCAACCGGGATTTGCTCGCTGTGCCTCATGAATCGCAGCAGGAAGAGCGGCAGCTGTGATGGGCTTGTTATCGAAGGAGATCTGGTCTGGCCCCTTGATTTGAAGCAGGATCGCCTTCTTCGGTTGGCTAGTCGCTGCCGATGCGGCCTTGGACTCGGGAAGGTTGATTTGCAACTGGGGCAGGCGCTCCTTGAAGGTCGTGGTGACGATGAAGAAGATCAGGAGAATCGCGAGAATATCGATCAGAGAGACAACGGTGATCGAGGGCATCTTTCGCCGCTTAGTGTAAAATCGCATAAGCCGAAGATGCTCTGACATGTAAGGAAAGGCACCTGAAAAAATGGTGGCGGGGGTAGGATTTGAACCTACGACCTTCAGGTTATGAGCCTGACGAGCTACCGGGCTGCTCCACCCCGCGTCCAGAGTTGAAAGATATCACTCCTTGACCTGCAGTCAAGGGGCATTCCCGTGCAATAACTTCTCCTGAGTAAGTTTATCGGAGGCCAACGGCTTTTCTGAGGCGCTCCATGACGGGTGCCGCGATTTCAGAAGCCCGTTCTCCACCTTGCTTTAGGATGCGGTCGACTTCCGCGGGGTCGGAGGCGAACTGGTCGCGACGATCCCGCATCGGAGCGAAGTACTCGCGGACCGACGAAAGAAGGCGTTTTTTGAAGTCTCCATATCCTTTTCCCCCAGCAAGGAAGTCTGCCTCCATCTCAGCATAGTCGGCGGTGGAGGCGACATGCTTGTAGATGCCAAGAATAGCGGATCCCTCGATTGGCTTCGGAGACTCCACGGAAGTTGAGTCTGTTTGAATCCCCATGATCTTTTTCTTGAGGGCGCTTTCCTCAAGGAAGAGCTCCACGGTGTTGCCGTAGCTCTTGCTCATCTTGGCCCCGTCTGTTCCGGGAATGGCTGCCGATTCATCACGGATCATTGCTTCGGGAAGCTTAAAGATCTCGCCATAGAGTTCATTGATCTTCACCGCGATGTCGCGGGTGACTTCAAGATGCTGTTTCTGGTCCTTGCCGACCGGAACCACGTCGCTGTCGTAGGCCAGAATATCGGCTGCCATAAGGACGGGATAGGAGAATAGTCCGAGTGAAGCATGAAGGCCTTTGGCGAGCTTGTCCTTGTAAGAGTGGCAACGCTCGAGCAGTCCCATCGGGGTGACCGTGGAGAGGATCCACGCAAGTTCCGGAATGCAGGTGATATCGCTCTGACGAAAGAGGCAGGCCTTTGCGGGATCAAGGCCGCAGGCGAGGAAGTCGATCGCTACTTCCCGAGAGTTTCGTCGCAGAGATTCTGCATCTCTGACCGTGGTAAGCGCATGAAGATCTGCGATGAAATAGAAGGCTTCACCTGTTTCCTGCAGTTCGATAGCCGCTTTCATCATCCCGAAGTAGTTGCCGAGATGGGGCAGTCCTGTGGGCTGTATTCCGGAGAGGATGCGCATGGGGAGAAGTGAAAAGTGAAAGGTGGAAAAGTGAAAGGTGGAAAGTGAAAGGTGGAAAGTGATCAAGGCCGGTGGTAACGGGCGAGGGAAGGATCCCCTATTACCTATTCCCAATCACCTATGCCCGATCAATACACCAGCTTTCGGTGGATCCAGATGCTCTGAAGCAGCCCCATGCACGCGATCGTGATAAGCAGAAAAGAACCGCCGTAGCTGACCATCGGCAGAGGAAGTCCGGTGATCGGTGTGACCGCGACAGTCATACCGACGTTCATGAAAATGTGGGTAAAGAGAAGCATCACGATTCCGACAGAGAGTAGTCTTCCCAACAAATCTTGGGCTTGGGATGCCACATAGAGAGCGCTTAGGAGCAGAATCCCGAAAGTCGAGATGAGGAGGATGGCCCCCATAAACCCATGCTGTTCCCCAAACACGGAGTAGATGAAGTCTGTGTGAACGATCGTGCTCGGGAGATAACCGAGCTCATTGAGCGTATTGTGAGCCTTGAATCCCTTGCCCCAGAACCCGGCGCTACCGATCGCATTGAGTGATTGGTTGATGGTCCAGCCAGCACCTTGGGGATCAAGAGAGGGGTCGAGAAAGATCAGGATCCGGTCTTTCTGATAAGGCTTGAGACCGAAGTTTACGACAAGGGGAATCAAGGCCACGCCCATCAGAATGAGTGTGACCAGATAGCGAACCTGGACGCCGGCCACAAACAGCATAGCAAAGAGCACGGGCAACCAGACAAGAGTGCCACCCAGATAGGGTTGGACCAGAATGAGCACGCAGGGAACAAGCGTGATCACCAGGCAAATGAGAATACGAAGCGCCGGATGCATCCCCTCGCTTTCGCTCAGAAAAAGGGCGAAGAGAAGCACACCGCTGAAAATTGCCATCTGAGAAGGCTGGAAGTTTCCAAAGCCAAGATTCAGCCAGCTCCTGGCCCCGAAAACCTTTACTCCGATGAAGAAGACAAGGACAAGGAGGATGACGCTCAGAATGTAGAGGGGAATCGCACCTAGTCTGACCCATTGGTAATCATTGAAGGCGATGACAAAAAAGACGGGGATGCAGATCAGCATCCACTTGATCTGACTGATCCAGAAGGGCGTGTCCCTCATCCATGTGGCGCTGTAGATCGCATAGATGCCAAATGAGCACAGTGCCAGCATCACGATCAGCAGCGGCTTATTGAGGGCGCGAAACTTCCGCGCGAGCATGAGGGTATTCATAGAGTCGTTCTTAGATTCGAGGGACGGCTGCGAGCAGTTCGCGGGTGTAGGGATCCTGCGGGTCTTCCAGTACCTCTCTCGAGGGTCCCGATTCGACGATCTTTCCACGATGCAGGACGAGCACCGAGTCGCTTATGTGTTCCACAACCGCAAGATCGTGCGCGATAAAGAGCATGGCCAATCCCAGTTCCTCCTGAATGTCCTGCAGGAGATTCACGATCTGGGCCTGGACGCTGACATCCAGCGCACTCACCGGTTCGTCGCAGATGAGGAACTCCGGTTCGACCGCCAGCGCACGGGCGATCCCGATCCGCTGGCGCTGACCACCGCTGAACTCATGGGGATATCGCGTTCCCATCTCGGGGGTGAGACCCACGCGCCGCAATAGGGCGGCAACCCGATCGGCACGCTCTCCCGCATTCAACTCCCTGAAATGAATTTCCAAGGCCTCGCCGATGATCCGGGCCACGGTCATCCGGGGATTCAGGGATCCGAAAGGATCCTGAAAAATATACTGAATTCTGCGACGCAGGGGGCGGAACTCCCGTTCGCTCATGGGCAGAATATCCGCTCCCTTCCAGAACGCCTTTCCTGATGTTGCGGCGACGAGTTTCACCAAGGTTCTACCGATGGTGGTTTTACCACTTCCGCTCTCTCCAAGAAGGCCTACGGTCTTACCGGGTGGCACGGAAAAGCTCACGCCATCCACTGCCTTGAAAACATTGGTTTGGCGTTGCAGGATTCCGGATCGGATCGGGAAGTGAACCTTGAGATCGCGCACCTCCAATAATGGAGTAAGGCTTTCGTCCTGAAGTTGTTGCTGGTCGGTCATGCGCGGCACGCTCTCTCCAAGAAGGTTAAGAATTCGGAGGTGTTCTCGAAATCAAGCAGTTCCTGCATGGTTTCCTGATCGCTACAGATGCGTGAAATGGCACCCAGGATTCTGAGATATTCATTATTCACCGCCTCGGGAATTGCCGCGACGAAGATCAGATGGACTCTTTCCTCACGCCCCGGCATGACAATCCCAGCAGTACTCCGGCCAGCAGCCAGTACCAACTCGGAGACGCTTTCAGTCCTGCAATGGTGGAGAAACATGGCTCCAGGAACTTCTCGGAAGGTTTCGTTGAGTGAATTGGCGAGAAGGGCTGATCGAAGCTCTTGCCAATCCCGGACCCTGACATCGCTTCTAAGCGGTGAGAGGATTTCCTCCAGCGCATCGTGATGATCGGTGGCCTTCAACTGAAGCTTTACATCCTTGCTCAGCAGGGAATCGCAAAGGGTATTCATGAGAGGGGATTAGGCTTTGCTAAATATTGCTGCCGCTCCATTTCAGTTTTTGTCGCAGGATTTCCGGGAAGTTACTGTCGGGCATCATGGCAAGCGGAAGTGTGAGCGGAGAGAGTTGCAGGACAACCTGTTCGGAGGGTTTGAGGGCATTAGGTGGACGTCCGTCAATGGTGACAAAGACTTCCTGATTGCCCGAGGAGCGGATAACCACCCTGCTCTTATCCGAGATCACTAGGGAGCGGTTGCTTAGGACATGTGGGCAGATCGGCGTGATGACAAGCGCCCCGCTCTCCGGCATCAGAATGGGCCCTCCCGCGGCTAGCGAGTAAGCGGTGGATCCCGTCGGCGTCGCAACGATCAGTCCGTCGGCATGGTATTCGGTGAGTGGTGCCCCATCCACTGAGGCCTGCAGTTTCACGAGTTGAGAGCGCTCTCCTCGACTGATGGTGACATCGTTCAGCGCGCGCTCCAGGGGAACGCTGCCGCCGGGTCCCTCGATGGTGACATCCAGAAGGCTTCTCGCGCTGAGTAGATAATTTCCGGCTAGGACGCAGTCGATGGCCTTGAGGTATTCTGAAGAACCGAGGCAGGTTAGGAAGCCGAGTGATCCGATGTTGATTCCAAAGATCGGGCGAATATGCCCCCCTGAGCGGTGAAGCGCCCGAAGGATGCTGCCATCACCTCCCATGACAAGGAGAAGATCGCATCGTTCAGAAAGAAGGGCTTCATCCAAGTCGGACTCCCTTCCAATCAGGCCAGCGGTAGCCTTTTCTAAGAGATAAGGAGCGTTTCGCCGGTCGAGCTCGGTGGTGACGGACTGTACAAGGCCGGCAGAGCCATCCTTTCCAACATGAGCGATCAGTCCAACAATCATGGGTTTGGTGAGGGATTGGGTGATGAAGTCAGATCGTTGGTTTCGACGGGAACTGGAACTGTGGAATCTCCCCGGCGGAGCAGTGCCAAAAACTCAATATTGCCCGAGGTGCCAGGAAGAGGCGATTCGATGACACTGTCGAAGCGGTGGCCTGCCGTTATCACCCAGTTTCTAATCGATTCGACGGCTCTCAGACGTGCTGTCGTGTCGCGCACGATGCCGCCCTTGCCGATATCGGCACGGGCGAGCTCGAACTGTGGCTTGATAAGGACGATCATGAGACCCTCTGGGTTTAGCAACTGAAACGCCGCTGGAAGGATCTTCGTCAATGAAATAAAGCTGAGATCTCCCACGATCAGGTCGAAGCATCGGTCGAAATCCGTCGCTGTCAGGTAGCGAGCATTGATCCCCTCGCGGACCTCGACCCTTGGATCTTGTCTCAACGACCATGCGAGCTGGCCTCTGCCGACATCAACCGCTGTGACATGGGCGGCCCAATGCTGGAGAAGGCAGTCCGTGAAGCCTCCTGTCGAGGAACCAAGGTCAAGGCAGGATAATCCCATCGGATCAATCCCGAATCCCGTGAGAGCCCCCTCGAGTTTATGCCCTCCGCGCCCGACATAGCGATCGCGACCCGTGATGAGGATCTCGCTTTCGGGATTTACTTTCGTTCCCGGTTTGTCGGTGATCTGTCCTCTCACAGTGATCTGACCTGCCAGGATGGCCCGTTGAGCTTTCTCCCTGGAATCGAAATGACCCGCATCAAACAGAAGCTGATCGAGGCGGACTCGGGCGAGGGATGCGATTTTCACGGGTTTATGCACTGGTTTTCAACGACCGTGGGTGAAGTTTTACCGATGGATTGGGATTCCCCCTGATGGGTGTTGGGGGAGTCGGTCATCAGTTGCGTGGAATTGTGATCGGAAGCCGGTTTTTTAGGAAATCATGGCTGCAAGTTCTGCAGGCAGTTCCATCTCTCCCTTGAATTTGTGCTCCTCGGGCTCCAGGCCGAAATGGGAGCTTACCAGTTCGCTGATGCGGTTCATCTCATCGTCATTCAGGGGAGGGGAATCCGAAGTTGCTGCAAATTCGGAAATCTGTTCGGCGTTATAGATATTCGGGAGCACGGAGAGTGTGCGAGGGTCCTTCAGCAGCCATTGAATGGCCGCCTGACCCATCGTCCGGTCGGGACGTTCCAAGAAACGGAGTTGCTCGATCTTTTTGACACCGTTGATAAGCCAGCTTTTTGGACGGTGATTGCGGTGATCATTGGGAGGGAAGACCGTATCGGCTGTGTATTTACCCTCCAGCATGCCGGAAGAGTGGGGGACACGGATCAGGAACTTGGTCGGGGCGTTTGTTGCCTCGGCGATCCTATGGAGATCCGATCCTGGGTGTTGTTCCAGAAGATTGTAGATATGCTGGACGACATCGGGTTTACGGCGGGCGATAGCCGAGGCTCCCTCTCCGACCCAACCGATTGCGGGGCCCAGCGCGATGCCTCCATGACGGAATTTCCCTTCGGAGCGGAGGTCTTCCATCACTTCCCACAGGGCATCGTCATTGACCTGTGCTTCGCGGATATTGTGGAGTTGGAGGATATCGATGTGGTCGGTTCCCAACCGCTTCAGGGCCGAATCCACCGCTCCCCTGATCCCCGCGGGGCTGAAGTCCTGGGGAATTTCTTTCTGGCCGCGCCGCCCGTCGCCATGATTCACGAAATCGTAGCCGACCTTGGTGGCGATCACGATCCGTGCGCGCTCCCCGGTGGGGAAGGCCTTGGCAATGAGTTCCTCGCTCCGTCCGTTACCATAGGTGTCTGCGGCGTCGAACAGGTTGATACCCCGATCAGCAGCCTGCCGCATGAGGACCACCGCTTCATCGTCGGTATAGTTCCCCCACCATCCTGTGGAGACGGTCCAGAGACCGAAGCCGATTTCACTTATTTTGAGATCTGAGTCCTTGTTGAGTGTGCGATATTTCATCGTGACTTCAGTGTAACATCCCGAAGACTGATAAACCAAGCTTCGTGACTTGGAACGGCGTTTGCTAATAGACAGAAATGGACTGGGACTATTTTTGGATTGCCACAACAGCCCATCGAGACGAAACCCACAACCTGACCCAGGAACCTTTTCACCCACTATGATAACTCCCGAAGAATTTCATTCCAGCATCGACACCTCTGTTTCCGGCCTGAAGAGCCTGATCGAAAGCCAGCTTAAGTTCAGCCTGGCCCGCGATCCTCAGACTGCAACAAAACGGGACTGGTGGCTTGCCACCTCGAAGGCCGTCGAATGCGTCGTCATCGAACGCCTGATGGCGACCCAGACGAAACACCGCGCCGAAAACACCAGGCGTCTTTACTACCTCTCATTGGAGTTCCTCATGGGGCGTCTTTACATTAACAGCTTTTACAGCGCCGGTATTTACCAGAACATGGAGCTCGCTATTAAAGAACTGGGGCTCGATGTCGATGCACTCCGCCATGAAGAGTACGATATGGGGCTCGGCAACGGCGGGTTGGGGCGTCTAGCTGCTTGCTTCCTGGATTCACTAGCCACCCTTGACCTGCCTGCCATCGGCTACGGAATCAACTACCAGTACGGGCTTTTCAAACAGGAGTTCCGTAACGGTTATCAGGTGGAGCTTCCCGACGACTGGATGAAGTACGGCACTCCTTGGGAGATTGTCCGTCCCGAGCACACCACCGAGGTTGAGCTCTACGGTCAGGTCGAGAATGTCTTCGATGACCTGGGCAACTATGTTCCGAAATGGACCGGCACCAAGAAACTGATGGGCATTCCTTACGATATTCCGATTCCAGGATACGGAACGAACACGGTCAATTTCCTTCGCCTCTGGTCCTCGAAGGCGCACGAGGACTTCGACTTTGAGGCCTTTAATCGCGGCGGATACGACGAGGCGGTGAGAGATAAAAACTACAGCGAAACGGTCTCCAAGGTACTTTATCCCAACGATAAGACGGAGAGCGGCAAGGAACTGCGCCTGATCCAGCAGTACTTCTTCGTTGCCTGCTCGCTGAAGGATATCATCCGCCGATTCCGCAGGAGCAACACGGATTGGAACGATTTTCCGGAGAAAGTGGCCATCCAGCTCAACGACACCCATCCGGCCATCGCCGTGGTAGAACTCCAGCGCCTCCTCCATGATATTTACGGCCTCCCTTGGAAAAAGGCCTGGGATATCGTCACCCGCACTTTCGCCTATACGAACCACACGCTTCTCCCCGAAGCCCTTGAGAAATGGAGTGTTGGCCTGTTTGCAAAAGTTCTTCCGAGGCATCTGCAGATCATTTTTGAGATCAACAAGATCTTCCTTCTGGAGGTCGAGGCGAAGTGGCCCGGGGATCTCGACATGGTCCGTAAGCTTTCGCTGATCGAGGAGGGGCATCCCCAGATGGTCCGCATGGCCAATCTTTCCGTTGTCGGAAGCCACTCGGTGAACGGGGTTGCCGCCCTGCACACCCAGTTGCTGAAGAGTGATCTGTTTCCCGAGTTTGACGCGCTCTATCCCGGCAAGTTTAACAACAAGACCAACGGCATTACCCCGCGCCGCTGGCTACTGGCATGCAATCCCCGCCTGAGTTCCCTGATCAGTTCGAAGATCGGTCGCGGATGGGAACGCGATCTCACCCAAATCCGCGGCATCGAGGCTTATGCCAAGGATCCTGAGTTTCAGAAGCAGTTCATGGAGGTGAAGCATGCCAACAAGATCGACCTTGCCCACATCATCAAGCGGGATTGCGGTATCGAGGTTGATCCTTCGGCACTCTTTGATGTGCAGATCAAGAGGCTGCATGAGTACAAGCGCCAGCACCTGAATCTGCTACACATCCTAGCCCTCTACCGGCGCCTGTTACAGAATCCCACACTCGACATCGCACCCCGTGTCTTCATCTTCGGAGCCAAGGCGGCTCCCGGTTATGATCTGGCCAAGAACATCATCAAGGCCATCAATTCCGTAGGTGCCAAGATCAATGCTGATCCCCGGATCAACAACAAGTTGAAGGTGGTCTTTCTGCCCAATTACCGCGTTTCGCTTGCACAGCGCATCGTGCCGGCAGCCGATCTCTCGGAGCAGATCTCAACAGCCGGCAAGGAGGCTTCCGGAACAGGAAATATGAAGCTGGCGCTGAATGGGGCGCTCACGATCGGCACGCTGGACGGTGCCAATGTCGAGATCCAGGAAGAGGTCGGAAAGGAGAATATCTTCATCTGCGGCATGACCGTCGAGGAGGTGGAGGACCTCTGGAAGAAGGGTTACAACCCGCAGGATTTCCTGGCAGCTGATGAGGAACTCAAGGCCGTGGTGGATTGGGTGGGATCGAACTATTTCACCCCCGACGAACCGCCCGGGGTTTTCACCATGCTCCATGACAACCTCGTCTACAGTGATCCTTTCCTCTGCCTGCCGGATTTCCGTTCTTATAGTGATGCCCAAGAGCGGGTCGATATTGCCTTCCGGGATAAATCGCGTTGGGCCGAAATGGCGATTCTCAACACGGCTCGCATGGGCAAGTTCTCCAGTGATCGCACGATTTCGGAATATGCCCGCGAGATCTGGCATCTCGACCCTCTGAAAGTGTAGGGATTCTTTCAGACTACGCCTGTCCTCAATCCTTATGGTGCTCATTGTCGGAGCTGGCCTTGCAGGTCTTGCTTGTGCAATCCGCCTGCAGGAGGCCGGTGTTGAATGGCTACTGTTGGAGTCGGAGGATCTCCCCGGTGGCCGGGTTGCCACGGAGATTACTCCGGAGGGTTATCGTCTCGACCGGGGCTTCCAGGTGCTTCTCGATTCCTATCCTACGGCGCGTAGCCTTCTGGACCTTCATGCCCTGCAACCCCGTTATTTTCAGAGCGGTGCCCTGATGGTTGGCGAGGAAGGTTGGGAGAGGATACTCAATCCGCTTCATCATCCCGCCTGGTTGCTTTCCGCTCCCTTTATCCGATCGTTTTCTCTGCGTGAAAAGGTAACTCTTGGCATTCTTGGTGCCCTTCAGTCTCTCCGTTCCGATGAGTCGTTGCTTGCTCACGAGGCTGGGAAATCGGCTTTGCAGGAAATTTCTCGATTCGATCTGGATGGTGATGTTCTGGAGAAGTTTCTCAGACCTTTCTTTGCCGGTGTCTTTCTGGATAACAAACTCGGAACCGATGCCTCTGTCTTCCGCTATGACCTGAAGAAATTCGCTCTTGGAAAGGCCCTGCTACCAGCCAAGGGAATGGGGGAGATTCCCCGGCAGCTCGCTGCGCGGCTACCCTCGTCCAGGCAACGCTATGGCGCTCGCGTTCAGGCGCTCCTGCGCAAAGATAAGGCTGGCGACTGCGTCACCGGGGTAGAGCTTGCCAGCGGAGAGAGAATTGAGGCGGATTGTGTAATCCTGGCTACTGAAGAACGGACAACCTGTCTATTGCTAGGCTTGCAGGAACAACGCGCTTGGAGTCAGGTATCCACCTTTTACTTCACGGGCAACGATCCCCTCTACGAGGGAGGGCTGCTGGTGTTGCCCGAGGGAAAGGGCACTCTAGTCAGGCACTTTACGGATCTTACGAACACGGCACCCGAATACGCCCCCGAGGGAAAAAGACTTCTTTCCGCGACCGTTCTCAATCCTCCAGTCGGTGATCTTTCAGGACAAGTTCAGGCCGAGATTACCCGATACTTGGCTGATTTTAGAGGATGGAAGTTTCTTCAAGAAATAAGAATTGCTCGGGCCCTTCCCTCCCAAAGCCCGGGATTTCAGCAACTCCAACCCGACCGCCGCCCCTCTCCCAATCTCTGGCTGGCTGGGGATCAGGTTGCCCATGCCAGCATCGACTCCGCGCTTGCCAGCGGACTTCGTACAGCCGATGAAGTGATCTCTTATCGGTGAACGTGGGATTCTCACGCAGACGCAGAGGACTAGACCATCTTCTAGTCAATCTGTCGCTTGAGGGGAGACTGCATGATTAATCTGGAACTCAGGAAGGGAAATGCAGAACAAAAGGGACTGCGGGATGGAAAGTAAGCCAAGGAGGGTGGCGATCTCTTGTAAGAGAGAAATCCGCACATGACCCTGGGGCACAGTGGAAAGAACGCAATATCCATGGAGCAGGACCCATCGGTTCTTTCAACGTCGGCACGACACCTCTCCAGTCTCATTCATTTCCTGAGTTCATGAGTTCCAGATTCATTTTCTCTTCCTCACCCTTTTTCAGAGCGTCAGAATAAATCAACAATGCTCTAAGATGAAGAACGGATGATGTTGGGGATTGGTATAAACCAGGATTTCTGTCGTCCCAGGGTCTTTCTATTCACTTCCTGAGTTCCTGAGTTCCATATTAATTAGTTCTCAGATTCCTTTAGTATTCTTCCCATGCTCGCCTTCTCAACCAACTGGAACGCCGGACGTCATCATGACGGCGCCTCGATTGTGAGGGAGATCCTGGAGCTGGGATTCGATACCATCGAGCTCGGTCACGGGCTTTCGGTCTCGCAACTTCATGGAATCCGAGGGGCTTTTTCCCAAGGAGACTTCAAGGTTTTGAGTGTTCATAATTTCTGCCCGATGCCGATCGAGGTCCTCGCGGATAATCCGGACTGCTACGAGTTTACCTCTCATCGACTGGGGGAGAGAGAGCGTGCCATGAGGCTCACTCGTCAGACCATGGAGACGGCCTTGGAGTTCGGGGCGCGCTTTGTAGTGCTTCACTTGGGTCGCATCATGCCATTGCGGGGAATGACGCATTCCCTGCTGGATGCATTGAGAGCCAAGGGTGTGGCGGACCGTAACTATAACCGTGCCAAGCTCGACGCCTTACAGAAAAGGGAAAAGCAGGGACCGGGTTTTCTAGATCGTGTGACCCGCTTGCTGGAGCCGCTGCTGGAACAGGCCTCCGCGATGGGGCTTACGCTGGTCGTCGAGAATAGAAGCGACTTCGAGGCCGTTCCGACAGAGCGGGAATTACTAGCACTCCTCCGCCGCTTCAATTCTCCCTATCTTCGCTACTGGCATGACTTTGGCCATGCTCAGATGAGAGAAAGCCTCGGCTTGCTCGATCATGCCCAGTGGCTTCAGGAGATAGCTTATTTCGCCGTGGGTGCTCATCTTCAGGACGCGCGTTGGCCAGATGAGGATCATCTTGTTCCTTTCGAGGGAGAAATTCCTTTCGACCAGCTCATTCCTCTTCTGCCATCATCCCTCCCTTACGTCCTTGAACTCTCTTCACAGGCGACCCCCGCAGCCATTCAGGCCGCTGTCGCAAAGTGGAAAACCTTGGCCCTAAATGAATCTTAAAAAAATCATCATGACGCTTGTGCAGGCAGGCGTGACGCTACTCCTTCTCTGGTTACTCTTTCACGATCCTGTGCGTCGTCACCAAATGGCTCAGGCCCTGCATACGGCAAATCTCCTCTGGCTGATTCCCGGATTCCTCTGTTTCGGCCTTGTGCTCGTTTGCGGTGCTTTCCGCTGGCAGCTTCTCATGAAGGTACAGGGAATCTCCCTGGGGTGGGTCCGCGTTTGGAAACTTGTCATGATCGGGATGTTTTTCAATCTCTGTCTCCCAGGTGGTGTGGGAGGCGATCTCATCAAGGTCTTCTTTGCCATGCGAGAGGCTCCCAAGTCCAAAAGCGCTGTGTTTTTGAGCATTATCGTTGACCGCATCGCAGGGATGTTCGCATTGATCATCGTCTCCGCCTGGGTCTTTGCTTGGTTCTACAAACCACTGATGTCCCTGCCGATGATCAGGGCTTTCCTCCTGACCGTCACCATCATCTTTTGCGCCTTCATCGGTCTGATCGCCATGGGGCTCATCATCGATCGGTTTCATCTTGCAAAAAAACTTCCCGCCAAGATGCCGGGCCATGCGGCGATCCTTGATGTCGCGGGGGCCTTTTCCATCTATGCACGAGACTGGAAAGCGGTGGTGCTCGCCGTTCTGATCTCTATGCCGCTGAATGCCTTCATCTTCGGTACGGCCATCTTCGCCGCCTATGCCTTTGTGGGAAATCCTGGAGCCGCTGCCATGACTTCGGTAATCCCCATCGTTAACACAATCAGTTCCCTGCCGATCAGTTTGGCCGGAATCGGAGTTCGAGAGGGGCTGTTCTCCGTGATGCTAAATTCCCTCTACGGAACGCCGGTTGATCTTGCGGTGCTGATCTCGATCACAGGATTTGCCCTGTGCGTCGGATGGGGATTGATCGGGGGAGTTATCTACATGTCCTACAGGCCTGCCGACGGAGGGAAGGTCTCAATCGGCGAGATGGAGGCTCAGGTAGGAACTGTCGAGCATCAGATTGAGTTAGAGGAAGAGGCCTCCGGCGATCGGGCCTGATTTTCTGACCTCACGGATTATGAAATCGTCCCGATCAACAGAGCGGGTGGTGGATTTTTCCATGAGTGCGGATGGGAGAGTTAACTCCCCGTCGGGATTTGACCCGTCGAAATGTCTGGAAGAGGCACAGGAAGTTTTCGTCCGGATCCATCCCGTGATTGAAGGAAATGCGCAATCAAAGGGAAAGAGCGGTTTTTGCAAAGGGTTCCTCTCCAAGGATCAGGAGCAATGGTTCATTCTCAGATCAGTTCAGGATGAAGGGGAAGGTGTTGCCCGACTCCATTATGTCCGGGATCCTAAGAATGGTAAGAAGACCAAAAAGAGTAAAACGCGTTGATGCATACCGAGTCATCCATCCTGATCAAGGCACCGATGGATCGGGTGTTTTCCATGACATCGGATCTGACCCTATGGCCAGCCTATCTGCCCCACTACCGATGGGTGAGATGGATCGAGGGTGGTCCTGATCACGGCATTGTCGAGATGGCCGCGATGCGTGGGTCGATTCCCGTCAAGTGGACTTCGGAGTTTCATAGAGATTCCAAGAACCCCGAGAAACCGGAGCTTTGGTTCCGTCATCTCAGTGCCTTCACCAAGGGTATGGAAGTTCGCTGGATCTATCATCAGCGTGAGAATGGCGTTCATGTAACAATCGAGCATGATCTGAAGTTCCGCTGGCCGCTTCTGTCTCCGATCGCAAATCCGATCATTGGCGATTTCATGATCGGTTGGGTAGCACCCCGGACACTCGCTACATTCAAAAAACTTCTGGAGGTAACCAAATGAACACAGCCCGATCCACCCGCCGAGCCGTCATAACTGGAATTGGCCCTATCAGCTGCATCGGAATCGGGAAAGAGTCTTTCTGGCGAGGTATCCTTGCTGAAAAAAGCGGTATCGCCCCGCTGACTCGCTTCGATCTTAGCGGGTTGGATGCACGCTCGGCCGGACAGGTCGACACTTTCGATCCCTTGAACTACTTTCCGGCAAAAATGCTTCGGCGTTTGGACCGCTATGCCCAGTTTGCCGTCTCGAGTGCCCTCCTTGCTTTGGAGGATAGCGGACTCGACTACTCGCCCGAGTCTCCCGATCCGCGCAGGGGGGTCAGCTTCGGAACGGCTCTTGGTGGCATTTGTAATGCCGAGAAAGAACATGATGCCTTTGTGAAGGGGGGATTCAAGGCGGTGAGCCCGCTTCTCGCGCTCCAAGTCTTCGGCGGTTCCGCTCACTCCAACATCGCCATCACCTGCGGCTTCCAGGGTGTCGGTACCACCAACTCGAACAGCTGTGCGAGCGGGACCGTGGCCCTGGGCGAGTCCCTGCGCTATATCCGCGACGGGATTGCCGATGTGATGATTGCGGGTGCCTCCGAGGCTCCGCTGAGTCCCTTGACCTATGGGGCTTTCGCAAACATCAGGACGATGAGCGAAGCAGATCCCTCCGTTTCCTGCAGACCCTTTGATCTGAACCGCGATGGCTTCGTCATGGGGGAGGGGGCTGCATCGCTGGTCGTCGAGGAGTATGAACATGCCAAGGCCCGTGGAGCCCGTATCTACGCTGAGATCCTGGGTTTCTCTCATAATAATGATGCCTATCACATGACGTCACCGCATCCGAATGGTGCGCCGACGATCAGGGCCATTAAGGACGCCCTTGCCGATGCCGCGACGAATCCGGAAGAGATCGGATACATCAATGCCCATGGCAGTTCGACCCAAGTCAATGACAGCAATGAAGCCCGTTGCATCCATACCGTCTTTGGTAGCCATGCCGCATTGATTCCGGTCAGCGGAACTAAGGCCTACACGGCCCATCCGCTTGGCGCGACTGGGGCCATTGAAGCCGTGATCTGCTGCTTGGCGATGACAGAGGGGTACCTTCCACCAACGCTGCACTACGAGACCCCTGATCCCGACTGCGCACTTGATGTCATTCCAAATCATGGCCGCCAAACCCGCCCCAGAAAAATCCTCTCTAATTCCTTCGGCTTCGGAGGGATTAATTCATGCCTCATTCTCGGCTCCGTCTAAGGCATAGAAAGGCTTGGGTAGTACTTTGAGGGCAACTCAAAGGTAAAATAGCATTCCTTCAGAGCTACAAGGTGGCGGGTTTGAGTTTGGTTCCCGCAGGGGGGGAGAATTGTCCCATCGACAAGGAGAGAGCGGCCAAACTGGTCAGATAATCAGCTTGAGCGCCTGCCTGCTCGAATCGGGCTGCTGCCAGAGCGCTCTGACTCGAGATCAGATCGGTGATGGTGGCGAGACCATTCTGGAAGGCCGCCTGTGCGGCGTTGAAGTTCTCGTTGGCCGAAGTCACAAGGGAGAGTGCGTAGGTGACACGCTTGCGAGCCTTGAGAGAATCGTTGTAGCTGGTCCAGACATCACGGGTCGTCTCGAGTCGCGTGGCCTCGGCATTAGAGCGTGCCTCGGACTCCTCGGCTTGACGCTTCTTGACGCGCTCGACTCGCTCGAATCCGTCGAAGAGATCCCAGCTCATGACGGCAAAGCCCCCGACGTTATTGTAAGTGTTGTTGAAAGTTCCGTTCACACCACTTTGCTGCGCTTTATATCCATAAGATTCACTGTTCCAAGAACCCTGCAGTGACACCTTGGGTAGAAAGTCTGCCTTGGCACGTTCTGTGGCCGCTCTGCTGGCCTGAATATCTGCAATGCGTGCCGCCAGGTCGGGGCGCTTGGCCACCGCGGTATCGATGAGTTGGTCTACCTTTACTGAGAGGCCTTCAAGGGGCCCGTTCTCCTTGGAGTCCAAGGTGACTCTCAGTGGGGCATTGGCCTCTAGACCTGTGGCAACCCGGAGATTTCCAAGGGTGACCTCGACATTCCTATCAGCGGTTGCGAGATCAAATTCAGCTTGGGAGAAAGTCTTCCTCGCGGCATCCAGTTCAGGCTTCGTTCCGAGTCCGTTGGCCACCTGTGCCTCGACCATTGCCAGTAGGGTCCTGGTGAACTCTAGATTCGTCCTGGTGGCATTCCGTTGAGAAAGTGCTGCCGTATGGGCAAAGTAGGATTGCTGCACGGCGAAGACGGTGGTTTGGACGCGACGACTAAAGGTGAGATTTGCCCCGTCAAGAAGAGCGACTGTGCGACGGACATCCGCCGCCCTGCGACCAAAATCCAGCAGGAGATACTCGAGCTGCAAGCCTGGTTTGATGCTGACTCGCTGATAGGTCTCAGGGCCCGTCTGAATAGGGTTATAACTCTGATCGTAGCCTGCTGATGCCTGAAATCTCAGCTTTGGATAGTAGGGGGCTTTTGCCTCTCCAACGCTGGCAGAGGAGGCAACGGCATTGAACCAAGCGGAGCGTGTGTAGGGGTTATTGGCCAAGGAGAGCTCTATCAATGGGGCGAGTTCGTAGGAACGATTCGGATCAAAGGAACCTGTGTGCTCTGCGAGAGGGAATGCCTTCTGATGACCCAAGAGTGGGTCCATGATGTTTCGGTCATTTCCACGACTTGCCTGGGATCCAAGAGCGAGCACGACTGTAAGCAGTGCCGTCAGATTGACTCGGGTTGCTTTGTGGATGGAAAAGCTCACAGGGATGACTCGACTCTCATAACGGCGGTAGGAAGTGACGATGGAGTGATCTTCCTGCAAACTCAATCCCTTCCTTGATGGGGTGGGGAATGGTGTTGCTATGGCTGAAGTGGAACGATTTGATCACTTCCTGTGATCCCTGAAATCCGCTCCGCCGTCGGCTTTGCCGCTCAATTACCGCGTTACAACGAGATTGTCACCATCCTGTTCAAGTATGGATTTGCCGATGTCCTGAAGCTCGTTGCTTGGCAGCAGTTGATCGGGGTGGACAAAGCGGTTCTTGAGACCCATGCGACCGGTCTTCTCGCCAAGCCTCCTCAGGAGCGTCTGCGCCTAGCCTTGGAGGAGTTGGGGCCCACCTTCATCAAGTTCGGTCAGATACTGAGTTCCCGCCGCGATCTGGTCGATGACACCTACTATGACGAACTCTGCAAGCTTCAGGATAATGTCCCCACTTTCCCGGGAAGCCTGGCCAAGGAGATCTTTGCCCGTGAGCTTGGGAAGCCTGTGGAAGTGGCGTTTCTCGAATTTGATGAGAAGCCGATCGCAGGTGCCTCGATTGCCCAGGTGCACCGCGCAGTCACCCTTGACGGGGTGACTGTTGCCGTCAAAGTCCAACGCCCCGACATCCGTCCCGTGATTGAGCAGGATCTTTCCATTCTGGTAGATCTGGCGAAGTTTCTGGAACAGCATGTTGCCGATCTTGCCTCGTTGAATCCCTTTGCGGTGGTGCAGGAGTTCGCGGAGACCCTGAAGATGGAACTCGACTTCACGCACGAGGCGGGGAATGCGGAACGTTTTGCCGAACAGTTCCGTGGCAATCCTACCATCAAGGTGCCCAAGCTCTTCCGAGAGTTGAGCGGGGAGAGGATACTGACGATGGAGTTCATCTCGGGCCATTCCGTGACAAAGAGCGAGAAGCTTAGATCCCATGGTATCGATCCTGTCGCCCTCTCGGAGAGCATCTCCGGCCTGATCTACGAGCAGGTCTTCACACATGGTTTTTTCCACGGGGATCCCCATCCTGGGAACATGACGATCATTGAGTCGAAGGAGACTCCCGGTGGCGGGGTGCTGGGTCTGTATGACTATGGTATGATGGGGGCGTTTTCTCCGAGTTTCCGATCTAATCTGGCCCACCTCATCGCGGGTCTCGGGGAGAAGGACAATCGGCAGGTGATGCTCGCGCTGATCGACCTTTCCGAGGATGGGAATGTCGAGGATTTCGACCGGATGCTACGGGATGTCGAGGAGTTCAGTGATAAGCATCTCAACAAGCCGCTCTCCGAGATCAATCTCTCCCTTGTCCTGAACAACCTGCTTGAACTTCTCCGAGTTCATCGTCTTCGGATGAAGGGGAGCTTCTACCTCGGAATCAAGGCGCTCTCCCAAGTCGAGGCGGTGGGCCGTGCCCTGAATCAGGAACTGAATTTCGTCGAGCTCGGCCGTCCCTATGCCGAGAAACTGATCGCCGGGAAATACATGCCCGGGCACCTGCTGGAGCTTCTGAAAAAGCTTGGCACCGCCTCGGTGGACTTTCTGGAGGTTTTTCCAAGTGATTTCCGGGTGCTTTGGAACAGGATGAAGCGGGGGGAGATCACCATTCCTCTTCAGCACAAGATCGATGCCAAGGGGATCGAACCACTCCGTGTCACCCTCGACTCAATCGCCAATAGGTTGGCTAATGCGATCGTAGCCGCCTCGGTGATGATCTGCTCAGCCATCCTGATTCATTCCGGCATCCCACCTAAGATCTGGCATATTCCAATCATTGGCCTGGTCGGTCTCTGCTGGGGTGGGTACATGTGCCTTCGCCTTGCCCTCTCCACCTGGAAGCACGGCGGACTTTGAGCGGGTGAAGGGATTCAATTAGCGTTGCTCCTCGATCGGTCGCAATCTTAAGGTGGCAGGATGAATCTTCGGATCGTTTCCTCACTCCTGCTCGTCCTGTTGACGATGACGGGTTGCGATCCGCAGATTAATATCGCAGGAGCCTACTTTCCGGCTTGGCTGGCCTGCACCCTTGGGGGTTTATTCCTTTTTTGGTTATTGCATCTGGTGTTCCTGAAAGCGGGCTTGCTGCCGTACCTTTTCCCGTTGCCTCTCGTGTACGGGGCGCTGATTGCATCCCTTTCCTGCATCCTGTGGCTTCTTTTCTTTGCTGCCTCATGAGTGATCCATTATCAGGTGGCAAACTGCTTCGCAGGGCGCTCGGGATTCTAATTTCCGTGGCTAGCTTTGTGTCGGTGGCAGTTCTTGCCCGGTTGGTAGACCAAAACATCGCCAAAAACCCCCGAACCGAGGATGCACAGGTGCGTGCCAATGTAATTGGCGTGGCCACACAGGTAGGAGGTACGATCACGGGTATCCATGTGAAGGATAATCAACTGGTTCACAAGGGGGACCTGCTCTTTGAAATCGACTCTCGGCCTTATGCCGCCGAGGCGGAGAAAGCGAAGGCTCAGTTAGCTCTTACGGAACTTGAGATTCAGGCTTACCAAGACCAGATTGCTGCCTCGGAGGCGCAACTTAAGCAAAGCGAGGCCAAAGCTGCCTATGCGGTCGATTATGCGAAGAGAGTGCAGGCTCTTGTCGGGAATCTTTATGTCACGATTGACAAAAACCAACTCGCCCAGACGGAGGCGGTCACTGCAACCGACAAGGTCTCCCAAGACAAAGCCGCACTGGAGCGGGCTCGTAATCTTCTTGGTAATCAGGGTGATGTGAATGTACGACGAATTGCGGCTCAAGCCGCCCTGAAGGATTCCGAGCTGAAACTCTCTTACTGCAAGGTCTATGCTACCTGTGATGGGTATGTCACTAATCTCCAGATCACGCCGGGTGCCTACGCTGCCGTGGGGGAGCAGATCTTCTCCCTTGTTGATAAGAAGATCTGGTATGTCCTCGCCAATTTTCGTGAGACCGACCTGAAGAGGATGCGCCCCGGCATGAGTGTTGATGTCTATCTGATGGCAGAATCGGGAAATAAGCTCCGAGGAATCGTCCAAGGGTTACCCAAGGCTGTTGTTGCTCTTAACACCCCTTCAAATAATGCGCCCGGAGGCGAGGGGATTTTGTCCAGAGTCTCACCAACCATTGATTTCATCCTGCTAGCCCAGCGTTACCCTGTACGCATCGTGCTGGATGAGCCTGAGGGGCATTCCTTCCGGATGGGAGGGACGGCCTCCGTGATTGTCCACACCGATAGCGATATTGAGGAGGGAGTGAAGGTCATCACTCGCCTCCAGCAGCTACAGGATACCGAATTTGTTTCCCCAATGGGCAGTGCGGGGCGGATTCCCCTCAATGAGTGACGCCTGGCGCCCTGCCTGTAGGTTGGCCCTGGCGGTGGCCCTCGCGCTGCTAGTCATCCTGACGCTGAAATTTCCTCATAGCTTCCGGGCGATGCTCGCAGTCTCCCTGCTTGCAAATCTCCCTACCTTCCGTAAGAGCACAATGAGGCAGAGGCTCTTGCTGGTCTGGATCGTCGGCACCATGGGTAGTGTGGTGGAGGCCTTGTTCCTTGATGCTCCTTGGCTCTATGCCCCAGCTTACCTTCTGCTGATCTACATCACCATGGCGATGGCTTCCAGAAGCCGTGATGCCGCCACCATGACATTGCTGGTCTACGGCTTAAGCGGATCACTGATTTCTGGGAAAATTGCAGATTCGGCCCCTATTATGGGAGGATTTTACCGAACCCTAGCTGTGACGATCGGGATCTTTGCCGCAGCAGTTGTATTTTACATCATCCCATTGAGAAAGGGATACCGGCCCCAGCTTCCTGAGCCGGTGCACTTCACCGGTCGTGATACCTTCTTTCTGGGAATTGTGGGAGTCATCTGTCTGGTCGGAGGTCATACCTTTGTTCCTGAAAACAGAGTCTTTGCTATCATGGGAGGGATTCCTTGGGGGATCCAGTTGCTCTCGGCATC
This sequence comes from Verrucomicrobiota bacterium, assembly GCA_021413925.1. Classification (NCBI taxonomy): domain Bacteria; kingdom Pseudomonadati; phylum Verrucomicrobiota; species Verrucomicrobiota bacterium. The sequence continues at coordinate 14,821 of JAIOPL010000006.1, read as the reverse complement.
GACGTCCTCACTGAGAGTCCGACTGGTGGGTGCCGTGCTGGGCACCCTGGTTGCCATGTTCACACTCAGTGTTCTCTCGGCCTCCACGAACAATGTTGCAATCTACATGATCGTTGTCTGCTGTGTGATGGGAGTAGTTGGATATCTGGGATCTAGTATTCCTTGGGTCAAGCCAGGATGTGCACAGTTCGCGGTGTGCTTTATGATCCCCACGGGAATGTTACCCGGACCGATTCAGAACTTTCACCAGGTCTTTTCGATTGTCGAGGCCATGTGGCTGGGAATCATTTTGGCCTCTCTGCTCTTCTATCTTCATCAATGGTTACTCTCGGTAGAGAGAGCTGTCGAAGGGGCCTCTCATCGTGTATAATAATAGCCCTATCAGTCCTCCCACTCGGGAACTTGGGATTCGTCGGCTGGGTCAAATTCACGCTTCTGGTGGCGCTGCACCTGGCGCTCTCCCTGTGGGGTGAAACGTGCGACAGCGCGGGCTACCTCCCAACGTTCGGTCAGATGAGTTGGTAGCTCCTCCAGGAATCGGGAGGGGCGCTGGAAGGCCTCCCCATAAGCCGCATTGAGACGCAGTTCGGGATAGGTTAAGTAGAGTTCGTCCTTGCAGCGGGTGACTCCGACATAGAAGAGCCGCCTCTCTTCTTCCAGGGCATTGTCATCCTCCATCGAGCGTGTCCCTGGGAACATTCCTTCGGTAAGCCATGCTAGGAAGACAACCTGCCATTCGAGTCCCTTGGCTTGGTGAATGCTGGAGAGGCAAACCCGGTCCTCCTGGTCATCACGACCGGTGACCTCGCTGGTCTCGGTTCCTCCCAATAGCGTGAGTTGCGCAAGGAACTCATCCGTCTGCTCGAACTGCTTCGCGTAGTTGGCCAGCGTGTTCAGGTCATCGCGTCGGGCCTCGTAGTTGGCGAACTTGGCCTGCATGTAATCATTATACAGCGACTTCATGACCGCGGTGATCATGTCGGATGGAGGTGCAGGCTCTCCCTTGGGAGCCAGTTCGGTCAGGGTCATCACCAGTTGATTCCATGCACCCTGGGCCTTGGTGGGCGGTTTGCATCCTTTATCCAGTAGAGAAAAACTCCGCCCTCCCTCCAAGAGTTTCATGGCCTGCTGCCAAAGATTTTCGGCCGTCTTGTTGCCGATGCCGGGAAGTAATCGCGCCATCCGTTTGAAGGCGACTTCGTCGTTGGGATTGATGGCGAACTTCAAAAAGGCCGCCACATCCTTGATATGTGCCTGCTCGAAGAAACGGAGTCCACTCGTGATGCCAAAGGGAATACCCCTTCTGGTGAACTCCAGTTGGATTTCCATGGAGTGGTAGTGGGCTCGGTAGAGAACGGCGATTTCGCGGAAATCGACCCCCTCGTCGTTAAGTTCCAGTACGCGCTGGGCGATGAAGGAAGCCTGCTCGTTATTGGTGGCAAGGGGCACCAGCGCAGGTTTGGTGATGGACTCCTTGCGGACAGCACGCAGTTCCTTGGGGAACTGGCGTGGGTTATTCAGAATGGAGGCATTGGCCAGCTCAAGGACCTGGGGAACGCTCCGGTAGTTCGTCTCGATCCTGTGGACAACAGAACCCGGATAGCGCTTCGGGAACTCGAGGATGTTCGCGAAGTCGGCTCCCCTCCACGAGTAAATCGACTGGGCATCGTCACCGACGACCATGATGTGCTTGTGCATGGCGGCCAATGTGTCGATGAGCCCAGCCTGCAGCCTGTTCGTGTCCTGGTACTCGTCGACCAGAATTGCGCGGAAGCGACGCTGGTAAGTGGCGGCAATCTCGGGATTGGTCAGCAGAAGCTCATGGGTCTTGGAAAGTAGGTCGTCGAAATCGAGTGCATTTACTTCCTTCTTGCGACCTTCATAGGCAGTGGCGACTTGGGCGATCTGATCCTCCAGATCGATGAAGTACTTATAACGGCGTGCCAGTAGCGTGCGGAGAGTGTCACCCGTGTTGCAACCCAGGCTGATCAGTTCCGCGAGGACCTGTCCCTTGGGAAAGCGCTTGTCATTGGTGCGGAATCCCAGGCGTGCCACAACGGATTCCAGCAGCTCCTCCTGATCCTCCCGATCCATGATGGTGAATCCCTGATTGAATCCCACCGCTTCGGGGTGACGTCTCAGGATCCGGTGGCCGATCGAGTGGAAAGTTCCGCTCCAGAGGCCTTCTGAGCCACCAGGGGGGAGCATGTTCACTCGTTCGAGCATCTCACGGGCCGCCTTGTTGGTGAAGGTCAGCAGGAGAATCTCTCCAGGCCGATAGCCTTGCTCAAGCAGCCATGCGACTCTGTAGGTGAGGGTTCGCGTCTTTCCAGTCCCCGCACCGGCAATTACGAGATGCGCGCCGGACGGGGAAGTGACTGCGTTCAGTTGCTGCTCGTTCAGCTCCTTGGCAAAGTCGATGCCCGATCCAGTACTTGGGGAGGGTTGGAGCTGGTAGCTCCGGCTCATGAAGTTGTCTGATTCGAGTGTGAGTGATGCCGGTGATGTTTCTTCACCTTGGGCCTGACCTGATCGCCTGAGTTTTGCTGACTCGTGGGTTTCCGCCCTGCCAACGCTTTTGTTGACTTGCCCTCTTGGGGTAATCCTAGCGCCCACCTCAGCATGTGTGCCGAATCGGTGAAGATCCGTTCCTTGCTACTGCCCAGGATCACAGTGATGACTTCCTTGCCATTGTAGCTTCCGCTACTTACCAGACAATGCTTGGCCTTGTCGGTGTATCCCGTCTTCATGCCGGTGCAGAACCAGTTTTCACGCATGGTCTGGTTTGTGTTGCGCAACATGTGGACATGGCCGTCGGCATAGCGGAAGGGAAGATACTTGGTGGCCATGATGGGGCGGAGAACCGGGTTGGCATAGGCAGCCCGTGCTACTTTCGACATATCCGCAGCCGTGGAATATTGGTCCTCCGCGGGTAGCCCGTTCGGATTCACAAAGTGAGAGGAGTTCATTCCCAGACTGATGGCCTTGCGGTTCATCAGGTCTGCAAAATCTTCAAGGCTTCCTCCCGTATCTCGCCCCAGAGCACGAGCCACATCATTCGGGCTCTTTACGAGAAGCGCGGTGAGTAGCGTCCCCTTGCTATAGGAGGTGCCTGGTTTCAGTTGCAGGGTGGTCGGTTCAGCCAGCTCGTCGATGGGATCGATGACGACCTCCTTATCGAGATTTCCCTGCTCGGCCACGATGAGAGAGGTCAGAAGCTTCTGGGTACTGCCGACTGGTCGTTTCTCGTCCGGGTTCCTCTGGTAAAGCACATATCCGGAATTGGCATCCACGACAACGACGGATGCACCCTTCACATCAGGGGCTGGGGATGGTGATGGGGTTGGGGCGCCAAATATCGGAATCGAGAGAAAGAGGAGAATCAGCGGAAGGTAGATATTCTTCATATGTCTGGAATGGTTGTTTTTTTGAAAAGGGAGTGTCACGGACGTACTGAGGATCTTTGAGAATCAGAGGGCTGGCTTGCAACTGATTTGGCGATGAGGTTTTCGAGGGCCGGATCGCGTTTAGCCCCGAGATCCAGGGCGCGCTGATAATGGCGCCTGGCCAACTCAATCAGCGGTGGATTGCGTCCCAGATAGAGTACTGCCAGATTGAAATTCGCATCCGCGTAGTTTGGGTCGAGTTCCACAGCCCGACGCAGTTCTTGCTCCGAGGCCTCACCCCAGCCCTTCCGTCCTGCTGCCATACCCAGATAGTTATGGGCTCGAGGATTGTTTGAGTCATGGAGAGTGGCTTGGGCTAGGCAGGCAAAGGCCTCGTCGTCTCTTTTCTGCTCGAGGGCATTCATGCCGAGTAACTTCCACGCGGCTGCATTATCGAGGTCAAGTGAAAGGGCTTTTCTCAGCATGGTCCGCGACTCTTCGAGCTTGCCGAGCCTCGTTTTAATGGCTGCGGCACTGACGAGAAGGGAAGGCATGTTCGGTGCCATGGCAAGAGCGCGGGCATAAGTAGCATCAGCCTTCTCCAATTCACCCTTGGCAAATGATTGCTCCGCTTCTCTCATCAGATGAAGAGCTTCTGGTGAAGCCTGTAAAGCCTGCGGAGGTTGCGGTATTACGGCCTCCTGAAGTTGAAGCGGCTTATTGGTGGAGAGATCCTCATGAGCATGGGTAGAGACAGGGGCAGCCTTGGTATCATTTGTGAGAACGCCACTTCCAAGGATACTCAGGAGTAGAAACCAACGAATAAGCTCTCCTCTCATGAATTAATGGGTGGAGAGGAGAGTTCGATAGAACGTTTTCTGGCAGCCCGTATTGAGGCGCGGACGATACCGGGAAAGCCCTCATTTTCCAGCACTTCAAGTCCGGCGGCCGTTGTGCCGGCTGGACTGGTGATTTCTGCACGCAGGGCTAGGGGAGTCTGACCGGTTTCGTTGACAAGGGCTGCAGCCGCGGCAAGAGCACCGGCTGCTAGGGTCTTTGCCAGCTCTGGTTCCAGTCCACCGTCGATTCCTCCCTGAGCCATGGCTTCGAGCATCAGTAGTGCAAAAGCGGGACCGCTTCCACTCACGGCAGTGACGGTATCGAGTTCACTCTCCCGGACCACAAGAGCCGATCCCACGGAGGAAAAGATCGCCGTTGCCATCCTTAAGTCCTCCTCGGTGCTGGAAGGATGGGGAGCGAGCGCGGTGACACCCTTGCGGAGTCTGACGGCCGTGTTGGGCATAGAGCGGATGACTCTTACTTTCCCATTGGCTGCCTGGAAGAGGTCCTCGGAGCGGATCCCGGCAATAATCGAGATCAGAAGCTTTCCCTCAAGCTCCGAGGCGAGGGATGAGAGGACTGCGGTGGCCTGCGTGGGTTTCACGCAAAGAAAGACGATCTCGGCATCGCGGATGGCCTCAGCGTTGGAACCGGCTGACTTCACGCCCAGTGAAGAGGCTGTCTGCTCGGCGGATTCGCGTGTGCTTGAGGAAACAATGACCCTGTCACCTGTGGTCAGCCCGGATGCCAGCATCCCGCGGACAAGGGCACTCCCCATTTTTCCTGCTCCAAGCACTGCGTAATTCATGCATGTACTTTAAGGGAGAGACGCCATGGCGCAAGGCTTGGAGCTCAGTCATGGAGTGAAAACATCAAGATGACAATTGCAGGATACCTTGCGGAAACATCCCTTGGGCGATTAGTTTGGCGACAGATGCTCTCCCTGGATCAACTGACCCTGACTCTCGGCACGGAAGAGGACTCTCCGCGACTTCTTTCGCAAATCTCCGCCACGTTTAAACGCGGGGAGTTCATCGCCGTGATCGGCCCCTCCGGTTGCGGCAAAAGCACTCTTCTGAAAATGATCGCCGGGATCGCCACCGGTGAGGAAGAGGGAACCATCCATTGGGATGGCCGGAATCTGGCTGATGAGGATTTCAACCCATCGGAATTCGGCTATGTCCCTCAATTCAGCATTGCCTACGAGGACCTGACGGTGGGGGAGTGTGTCGAATATTCCGCTAGACTGCGTGTCAGCGGACTGAGCCGAGAAGAGCGAGATAAAATGGTAGCCCGTCTGCTTGGGGAGGTCGGCATGGGAGAATTTCAGGATCGCCCCGTGAAGGTTCTTTCGGGAGGCCAAAAGCGCCGTTTGGCTCTGGCGATGGAACTGGTGAGCAGTCCGCCGATTCTGCTTTGCGACGAAGTCACAAGCGGTTTGGACCCCCGGTCCGAAGACGAGATTGTGAATCTCCTGAGGAACGTCGCCCGTGATGGGAACCGATTGGTCATCTCCGTCACCCACAGTCTCAAGCATCTTCATTCCTACGACGCTGTCGTTGTCCTCTACAAGGGAGTCCTAGCTTATGCTGGTCGCCCTGATCATCTCGCCCATTACTTTCGGGTCGAAGACCCCAGCCTTATCTACGCCCAGTTGGAGAGCCGAGATCCTGAAGGTTGGCAGGCTTCTTGGCTGAAGCATTCGGCCTCCTTCCTTCATGGTCCTCAGGAGGAAGAGAGTGAAAAAGATCGTACCCCGGTGATCCGTGAAGTTGTCTCCAGCGTCTGTCCCGAGTGTCGCTTGGACTACCCGATTGGTGCCATGTATTGCAAAGAGTGTGGAGCCAAGCTCCGAACCACTGAGGATGGAAGAGAAAAAGCAAAGGGAAAAGGAAATAGCAAGGGCAAGGAAATAACCGCTGCCGATAGTGCTGATGACTCCCATCCTGGCGCTCTCTCCCAGCTCGTGACCCTGGTGGAACGCCGTCTACTCATCTTCCTGCGAAGCAAGGCCCAGCTCTGGCTTCAGGCCGGCATGGTGTTCGGATTCCCCTGTCTGGTCGCTTGCTTTGGATGGAATGGACTTCCTCAGATTCGGAATCTGGGGATGGGTCTGGATCTGAATGTCATCCAGCAGCTGACCGAAGCTAGGGATTTTCTAGCGCAGGCCAGTAAGGTCGGGAGCCTGGTCTCGGGAATTGTGATGTTCGAGGTGATCCTTCTCACCCTCATGGGTGCCAATAATTCGGGTCGAGAAATCGCCTCGGAGCGCCAGCTCTTCGAGAAGGAAAAGCTCTCCGGACTGAGTCCTGCCGCTTACATCGGCAGCAAGATCTTGTTTCTCGGTCTTCTCTCCGCAATCCAGTCCCTCTGGATGGGACTTTTCGTCCATTATACATGTGCTTTCCCGGGGGATCTATCTTCGCAACTGCTCTTTCTCTTTCTGGTCAACGCGGCGATGACATCCATTTGTCTGGCCATTTCCTCCTACATGAAGACCGCGGAACAGGCCTCCATGGCCTCGATCTATCTGGTCGGTTTTCAGTTACCTCTCTCGGGTGCCGTACTGGCCCTGCCCTCTTGGTTGGGATTGATTGCCCAGCCCTTCATCGCTGCTTACTGGAGTTGGTCGGGGATCCTGCAGTCCCTAAGGGGAGAGCGTTACTATGACATCGTCGTCATGGTGATTCAGACCAGTCTTTCCCTGGCCCCCCTCTGTATCTTGGTGCTCGGAATTCACATAGGGGTGGGCATCCTGCTAGCCTATCAGGGTTGTCTGAAGACAAGAATGGAGTGAGGGTGGCTGAATCTGGAGACCTTAAAGCTGAGACCTGAAAGCTGAGACCTTAAAGCTGAACCAAGCCCGAGGGATCGGGCGCGGTAGACTACCGAAGGTAGCCCCGTGAGGGGCGGCGCCGCTTGCAGGGAGGCAAGTGCCGTCAAACCTGAAAGCTGACCTGTACCCCCCTTCTAACCTTCCACTTTTTAACTTTTCTTCGTTTGTTGCCAGACTCCTTCAAGGATTGACTCCGGGGATCTCTCCGCTTATCAATTACTCAATGACACGTCCACCAGCATCAGTCGATGCAGGCGATCTGCTCAGGAATTCGACCCTCTACAGGGAATTCCAAGCGGAAAGGGAGCAAATTCTCCGCCACAAGTGGTATGAGAGCGAGAAGCAGGGTCGTGACATAGGATTTGAACGGGCTCTTCTCGACTGGATGATGAAGCATCGCACACCTTGGCGTCAGGCCCGTGCGGCAGCCAAAAAAACGACCTAACCACTGCTTCTTTTTCCTTATTTCTTTTTTCCTTTAAGGAGGCCCCGCGAGACCGCCAAGGATCATGACACCAACCGAATCAACCAAGACTACCGCCCAGCATCCCAAATCCTTAGAGATGGGAGAGTCTGTGGTTATGGATGCGGACTCCATCCGCAAGGCGATCCGTCGCATCGCCCACGAGATCATCGAGCAGAACGAGGATCTCTCCCGATTGGTCATCGCCGGAATCCCCACTCGGGGAAAGATTGTCGCCAGTCGCATCGCCGCTCACATTGCCGAGATCGAGGGGGTCTCCCCGGCGCTCGGTATCGTGGATGTCTCCATGCACCGCGACGATCTTGCCACGAGGATCAGTTTGAGTGCACTGGAGCCGACGGAGCTTCCCCTGGATCTGGATGGACGGCCACTGGTGCTGATCGATGATGTTCTTTTCACGGGTCGTAGTTGCCGGGCCGCGATGGATGCGATCGCCTCCTTTGGCCGCCCCTCGCGGATTCAGTTGGCGGTTCTGGTCGACCGAGGCCATCGCGAGCTTCCCATTAGGGCGGATTTTGTAGGCAAGAACGTGCCGACGGCTTTTTCCGATCGTATCAGGGTTCGCTTCGAAGAGACCGACAACGTTCCTGATTCTGTGACACTCGTTCACCAAGTTGGCCACCAAGCTCCTTCCTCGCCTCAATCATGACCACCCATCAATGGAAGCATAAGGATCTCTGCGCACTCGCGGATCACACGCCCGACGAGTTAATAACCATCCTCGACACGGCAAAGGCCTTCAAGGGAGTGGGGGAGCGCAATCTCAAGAAAGTCCCCGCACTTCGCGGTAAGACCCTGGTAAATTTCTTTATCGAGCCGAGTACGAGAACCCGTATTTCATTCGAGCTTGCCGCGATGCGCCTGAGTGCCGATGTCATCAATATCTCCGCTTCCGCCTCGAGTCTGGAGAAGGGGGAGACTCTTCTCGATACAGCCCGCAATCTGGAGGCGCTCAGGGCCGATCTTATCGTGATCCGGCACCAGTCAGCCGGAAGTGCCCGCTTCCTAGCCGATCGGTTGAATGCCTCAGTCATCAATGCCGGTGACGGCGCCCACGAGCATCCTACCCAGGGCCTTCTGGATGCCTTCACGATCCGCGAGAAGCTGGGCTACATCAAAGGAGTTCACGTGGCAATAGTCGGGGACATTCTCTTCAGTCGCGTGGCCCGCTCCAATATTCAACTCCTCACGAAACTCGGAGCAGAGGTGACTCTGGTAGGTCCTTCCACGCTTGTTCCCGCGACCTTTGCCTGCCTCGGGGTCAAGCTGGTGCACAGCATCGACGAGGTCCTGGAAGAGGTGGATGTCATCAATCTTCTGCGTATCCAGTACGAGCGCCAGCGCAAGGAATATTTCCCGGGTCTCGGGGAGTACACGGCGCGTTTTGGTTTGACCAAGAAACGAGCGGAGAGGATCAAGCCGGAGTGCCTGATCATGCATCCCGGTCCGATGAACCGAGGTATCGAGATCGACAGCGATGTGGCGGATGGCCGGGGAAGCGTTATTCTCGACCAGGTGACCAACGGTCTCGCCGTCCGCATGGCCGTTCTCTATCTTTGCTCCGGCGGAGCACCCTTCGCCCCTGTCACCCCGTCCGCCACGGATTCACTTTCATGAACGCTTCACTGCATATAAAGGGAGGCCGCATCATCGATCCGGCAAACGGAATCGACCGAATCGGGGATCTCTTCGTCAGGGATGGAATCATCGTCGATTCTCTTCCCAAGAATGAAAAAGGTGAAAGAGGTGCTGAGGTCATCGATGCCACCGGCAAGGTGGTCTCACCGGGACTCATCGACATCCATGTCCATTTCCGTGAGCCGGGACAATCGCACAAGGAGACGATCGCAACCGGAGCCCGTTGCGCTGCCGCCGGCGGATTCACCACGGTGGTCTGTATGCCGAACACTTCTCCTGTCGCCGACAGTCCTGCAACGATTGCCTGGATCCAAGAGCGCGCCGCTTCCACAGCCTGCGTGAATGTCTTCTGCACGGGAGCCATCACCAAGGGGCTTGCCGGAGAAGAGATGGCTCCGATCGGGGCCTTGGCGGCCGCCGGGGTTGTGGCACTGACCGATGACGGCCGTTGCGTCCAGAACCACGGAGTGATGCGCCGCGCCGTTGAGTATGCCCGACATTACGGCCTGCCCGTGATGGATCATTGCCAGGAGACCACCCTGAGTGCCGACGGTGTCATGAACGAAGGGGAGTGGAGTACCCGGCTAGGTTTGCCGGGATGGCCCTCCCTGGCCGAGGACCTCATTGTCGCCAGGAATATTCTGTTAGCTGAGGAGACCGGCCATCCGATTCATTGCCAACATATCAGCTCGGCTCGCAGCGTCCGCCTGCTTAGGGAAGCGCGTCAGCGCGGCGTTCCGATCACCGCCGAGGCTTGCCCCCATCACATCGCTCTCACCGATGGTGAACTGAAGAACTTCGACACGAACTTCAAAATGAATCCCCCCCTGCGTACACAGGCCGACATTGATGAGATCATTGCGGGGATCTCCGACGGCACGATCACCATCCTGGCCAGCGATCATGCTCCTCATGCAACCTATGAGAAGGAAGTGGAATTCGACCGTGCTCCCTTCGGGATCCTCGGATTGGAAACCGAATTGGCCCTCTTCCTGGAGATCTTGCTCCATCAGCGCAAGGCGCTCACCCTCCCGCAGATCCTCGGGATGCTGACTGTCAATCCGGCCAAGTTCCTACGCCTCGATCGGGGGACTCTCTCCACGGGAGCTCCTGCTGATATAACGATCCTCGATCCGGATCATGCATGGACCGTCGACAAGAATGAGTCCTCATCGCTCTCGCGCAACACTCCATTCCATGGTCACTCCCTGCGTGGCAGAGCCCTCACAACCATCGTCGGAGGGAAGGTAGTCTGGGATCTGGAAAGCGGTTTCAGGAGCTGATGGTGCACTCACAGGGATGAAGGGGATGAAAGGGATAGGGATTTCCCCAGATAGGAAGTTCCATCATGATGTTTTTCTCCTCTTTGATTGAGCGCCATTCCTCAATCCCTCAGTTTCAGATTTCATTCCTTCGGCCATCCCATTTATCCCCTTCATCCCTGTGAGTTCTAAATCTCCCTTTACCCTTCTTAAGACCGATCCCTCCAGTAAGGCTCGGGCCGGGATCCTGCACACCCGGCGCGCCGACGTGGAGACACCTGTCTTCATGCCTGTAGGCACTCAGGCCACGGTCAAGGCCGTCTCTCCCGATGAACTCCGATCTCTCGGCGCGAAGATCATCCTCGGCAATACCTACCACCTCCATGTGAGGCCGAGTGAGAAAGTCATCGAGGAGCTTGGGGGATTGCATCGCTTCATGGGTTGGGATCGAGCCATCCTGACAGACAGTGGCGGATTTCAGGTTTTCTCCCTCTCGAAGCTTCGCCGAATCACGGAGGAGGGAGTACATTTTCAGAACCATCTCGACGGCACTCCGACCTTCATCGGTCCCGAGACCTCGATGCAGATCCAGCGTGATCTTGGCAGCGATGTGGTGATGGCCTTCGACGAGTGCCCTCCTTTCCCCTGTAGCTACGAGGATGCGGCCAAGAGCCTTGACCTCACGACCCGCTGGGAGCGTCGCTCCCGCGAATGGTGGCGGACCCAGCCTGAAGAGGGACGTCCGCTGCTCTTCGGGATTGTTCAGGGAAGTTCCCATCTCGACCTGCGCGAGCGTTCCGCTCAATCCCTTGTGGAAATCGGTTTTGATGGGTATGCCGTGGGTGGTGTCAGCGTCGGGGAGCCCGAGCCAGAGATGATGAAGGCCGTCGAAGCAAGCGTCCCGTTTCTGCCAGAGAGTGCTCCACGCTATGCCATGGGTCTCGGCACACCTCCTCAGTTGGTCGAGATGGTGGCACGGGGTATAGACATGTTCGACTGCGTCCTTCCGACACGAATCGCCCGCAACGGCACAGCCTTCACGGCCAAGGGGACCATGAATCTCAAGAACGCCCCCTACACGCGTGATCCCCTCCCGATCGAGGAGGGATGCACCTGTCCGGCCTGCACTACCTTCTCGCGAGCCTATCTGCGTCATCTGGTGAAGGCAGAGGAGATCCTGGGTCTCCGACTCATCTCCCTGCATAACCTCCACTTCTATCTCTCCCTCATGAGAAAGATCCGGGCTACGATTCTAGACGGATCCTTTGCGGAATTCAGGAAGGAATTCGTCGCGGGCTACCGAGTCTGGAACGCGGCAGAGAAGGATGAAACTTGAGACCTGAAAGCTGAGTCAGAGGGGGAGTTGGAAGGATGAAAGTTGAAACTTGAAACCTGAGTAAGAAAATAAGATGGGGAGATTAACTTACTGCCTGAGATTTGCTTCAGTGGTTCTGACTCAGGTTTCACGTTTCAACCTTCAAGTTTCATGCTGCCGTCAAGCGGCAGCATTCACCAACTCTGTATCGAGTACTGCCTGCAGTAGTCGTACTTGGTCTCGAAGCCGACTTCAGGCGGGAACTCCGAGTAGCCTGAATTGAGCCACTGGATATTGTTGTTATAAGGGGGCTGGTAGGTGCCGTGCTGTGTGGGGAAGGGGAAGGTCACTGTCTCGAAGACGCCATAGCCGAGTCGTGCGAAGGTCCTGCCCAGACCCCGAACCAATCCGTAGCTGAAGGCGGCAGAGTTGCCATCGGCAGAATTCACATCCGACATCGAGTCGATGATCTCCGTGGAACCGTAGAGTATATTGCCCAGACCACGTCCCAGCTTACGAGTCGGTCCCTGATCGGATGCGGGAGGAGCCTGAATATCTGCAAAAACCAGAGAGGCAGATCCTGAAAGCAGGATGACCATCAGAACAAGGGGGGTACTTTTCACGGAGAGTAAAAATGACTTTTTTGGGTGCTTCTTGGCAAGGTTAAAGGAGTAGATCCGAGGGTTCCTCAAGAAAGGGAGCCAGTGGTGTCACGGGGGCAACACCCAGGGGGCGTACCCACTCATGTTGGCCTTTATGGCTAGCGCCGGCCGTGGCGTAAGCCGCAAGGAACATCTCCATCCGCGCGTCGATATTGTCCACGAAGTGCAGCAAGGCTGCCTCCGGGGTCTTTGGCAGTACAGGAGAGCCGAATTCGAGCTGTCCGTGATGGGAAGCCACTAGATGGAGAAGATGGAGGCGGACATCTTCAGATGATGGCGCAAGCGCTTCCCAGCCCTCTTTCGGAAGATCGCGCCAGAGCGTATTAACGAGCTCGATTCCTATCGAAAGGTGCCCCAGTAGCTCGCCGCGCGGTTCCGACTCGATGCCGAAGCCTCGTTCCGGTGGGCAAGTCTCCCAAAGCTTGCCCGTGTCGTGGAAGAGAACACCTGCGATCAGGAGATCACGATGGAGTTCGGGATAGACCGTGCAGAGGGCCAAGGCCGATTCCATCATCCTCGAGGTGTGCTCCAAAAGCCCCCCTCGTCTGGCGTGGTGATTGCCACGAGCTGCCGCCGCCCTGCGGAAGCGCGCACCGTACAGGGCAAGGAAGCGGTTGCAGAGGGACTTCAGCCTGGGTTCACACAGGCTTGCCACTGCCTCCGTGATAACTCCGTAGGCGCGGTCGAGTAGGGCAATCCTTTCCGCCGAGCCTTCCAGCAAGAGATCCACCGCCTCATCAGGAAGCAGACTCATTTCCCAGCTCTTGGCATCAAGTCCGAAGGCCGTGCTATGGCTGAACTGACCCTCGATCATCACGAACTCACCCGGCTTTGCTTCCGAGCATGACTCAAAGGCCGCGCTATCAGCCCATGCCCTCAGGGTCATACTCTCGGTGGCATCCCGGAAGATCGCCTCCTGGAAGGGCTTTCCGTTGGATGCATCCTTGCGGGTGATCCTCTCGATTTGTGCATGGATCACAGCCTCCTGTGGGGAATGCTCACGGGCTGCTTTCTTCAGTTCGGAAATGGTCAGGAGAGGCATCGGGTTGAAAAATTTGAAACCTGAAAGCTGAAACTTGAAATAGTGCCGACAGAGTTCTTAGTGAATGCTTTTTGCAGTGACCTAACAGGCTACAGCCTAAACCGCTAAAAGACTTTCATTTTCATCACACAATCAACATGCAGTCACCGTAGCTGAAGAACCGGTATTTCGCGTGGATTGCCTCGGCATAGGCCTCCAGGATGAATTCCCTGCCGGCTAAGGCACTTACCAGCATGAGCAGGGTCGAGGCCGGCAGATGGAAGTTCGTCAGGAGGGCATCGACTCTTTGGAATTGATAGGGAGGATGGATGAAGATCTCCGTCGATCCGCTGGTTGGAGTGAGTTCTCCGGATGGTTGCGATTCCAGGACACGGGTGGTCGTGGTGCCGATGGCGACGATCCTGCCTCCTTGTTGTTTGGTTGCATTGATCCGTGATGCCGTTTCAGCAGGTAGTGTGTAGTTCTCACAATGCATCCGGTGCTCCGAGAGATCGTCTGATTTGACCGGTTGGAAGGTACCCGCCCCCACATGCAGTGTCAGGAAAGAATGGGGGATGGAGGTCAGGATTTCCTGCGTGAAATGGAGTCCTGCCGTCGGAGCCGCCACCGATCCGGGATCCCGGGCATAGACTGTCTGATAGCGCTCCTTGTCCAGCTCGTCGGCAGGACGATGGAAGTAGGGAGGGATCGGCATTTCACCATGGCGATCGAGATCGGGAGGTAACGAGAACTCTAGTAGTCGTGTCCCATCTTCGTAGATCTCCATCACAGTCACCTGTGTTCCCGCTACATCGACGATTGTCCCAGGCTTCATCTTCTTTCCGGGACGAACCATCGCTGTCCAGTGCAGCTCATCTCGCTTCTCCAGAAGCAGGATCTCGATCTTTCCGGTGGCATCATGGAGCCGCGCCGGGATCACGCGGCTGTCGTTGAGTACCACCAGATCCGCAGGGGAGAGGAGGTCAGGAAAGTCTGCAAACTGGTGATGGGTGATTGTTCCGGCTGTCCGATCCAGCACCAGCATCCGGGACTGTTCCCGCCTCTCAGTCGGACGATCGGCGATCAATTCCGGAGGCAGATCGTATTGGTAATCGGAGAGGTGCGTGGACATGGGCTGAGGATCTTAATGTGGAATTGCTTGCCTGCTTAATGATTCGCATCAGGAAGATAGGAACTGAAGGAATGGAGGGGACAGCTGCAATTTTCCCGCAGAGGCGCGGAGCAACTGTGGTTTTTAGCAAGGGGCGAGTTGTGATTTTTTGATGAGGCATTGGAGGTGGATGAGGAGCTTGCGCATGGCTGCGACGATGGCGCATTTGTAGGGTTTTCCCCTGTCTCGAAGACCTTGGACATAGG